>CAZANS010000070.1:0-9305 GCA_964486565.1 uncultured Victivallales bacterium | reverse complement strand
GCAGCGGTGTCTATCACCAACGCACTCAGACTCTGCGTGCTCGAGTCCAAACCCATATATAAGCCCATGCCTGCTCCTCCTGCGAGTTTCGCAATCCCCGGGCGCCGGGGATCAGATGTACTGGTTGATCAATGCCTCGTAAAGCTCCTGCTTGCCGCTGGTGGCCTTGGGCTCTCCCTCGGCCTGGGCTATCGCATGCAGGTCATCGAGCGTCATCATGCCCAGCACGAACTCAGCTCCCTTGCCGCTGTCGAATGATGCGTAGCGCTGCCTGCGCCACTCCCTGTAAGGTGACTCAGCCAGTATCCTGTCGGCGATAAGCAATGCCCTGGCAAAGGTATCCATACCGGAGATATGAGCTATGAATATGTCATCGAGGTCGGTGGAGTTGCGCCTTGTCTTGGCGTCGAAGTTTATCCCTCCTCCAGCGAAGCCGCCCGCATCGAGTATCACCAGCATGGCCTCCACGGTCTCGTAGATGTTTAGCGGAAACTGGTCGGTGTCCCAGCCGTTCTGATAGTCGCCTCGGTTAGCGTCTATGCTGCCGAGAAGCCCCGCGTCGGCAGCCACCTGGAGCTCGTGCTGGAAGGTGTGCTGGGCAAGGGTCGCGTGGTTGACCTCTACATTAAGCTTGAAGTCCTCCGCGAGCCCCCATCTCTCGAGGAACCCTATCACGGTGGCGCAATCGAAGTCGTACTGATGCTTGCTGGGCTCCATAGGCTTGGGCTCGATGAAGAAATTTCCTGCGAAGCCGTTCTTGCGGGCATAGTCCCTGGCCATCGTCAGGAAGCGAGCGAAGTGCTCCTGCTCTCGCTTCATGTCGGTGTTGAGCAACGACAGGTATCCTTCCCTGCCGCCCCAGAAGACATAGTTCTCGCCGCCGAGGGCGATTGTCGCGTCGAGTGCGTTCTTGAGCTGTGCGCCGGCATAGGCCACCACTGAAAAATCCGGATTGGTCGAGGCGCCGTTCATGTAGCGGGCGTTGCTGAACAAGTTAGCCGTGCCCCAAAGAAGCTTCACGCCGGTGGTATCCTGGAGAGCCTTGGCATGCTCGACCATCGCCTGAAGCCTGACCTCGGACTCTTTCAGGGTGCCGCCTTCCTCGACAAGGTCAAAGTCGTGGAAGCAGTAGTATGGTATGCCGAGCTTGGTGATCAGCTCGAATGCGGCATCCATCTTCTGCTTGCCGCGCTGAAGCGGGTCGGAGCCGGTATTCCAGGGGAAAGCCTTCGTCGGCCCCCCGAAGGGATCCGACCCCGTGCCACAGAAGGTGTGCCAGTAGGCCACCGCGAAACGCAGATGATCCTTCATCGTCTTCCCGCCGACCGACAGATCCTCGTCGTAAAACTTGTACGCCAGCGGATTGTCCGAATCCTTGCCCTCGTAGGCGATCCTCTCGATCCCGTCGAAATAACTCATCTCGTTCCTCCTAGTTTTGCTCTAATTCAGTCGGAGGCAAATAATATGCTCTCGAAGACAAACAGTCAAGCTGCCCGACAACTATTTTCCGTAATTGCTGCCTTTTTGTAATGCCTCAGTGGTTCTGAGCCAATCACGCCTGAGGCGGATAAATACCAGCCTTGTCATCCATCCTCGGGCATCGTAGGCTCGACCTCGCCAAAAAGCAGCACCACGGCCGTGCATTCTATACCTTCGCCGCGCCCGCAGGGACCCATCCCCTCTGTGGTGGTGGCCTTCACCGAGACGCATGATATGTCCGAATCAAGCGCCTCGGCAAGATTGCGTCTCATCCCGGAGATGAAATCGGCGAGCCTTGGCTCCTGGCAAACTATGGTGCAATCGAGGTTAACGACCTTCCAGTCCTTGAATTTCCCGCTTGAGGCGACTTGCCTGAGAAGCGAGATGCTGTCGGCATCCTTGTATGCTGGATCTTTGTCGGGGAACCTTTTGCCGATGTCCCCCTCGGCAAGCGCGCCCAGCAGCGCGTCCGTCACCGCATGGGCGAGCACGTCAGCGTCGCTGTGCCCAAGCAGGCCCTTCCCGAAAGGTATCTCAACCCCGCCAAGGACAAGCCTCCTGTCCTCGACAAGCCTGTGGGAATCATGACCATGGCCAATCCTGAACATTCGCCATATTCTCCAGTTAGGTTGTGCGAAATCCGCAATTCCGCGACGGCGCTACCAGGCCTCGACCGTGTAGATCACAGCCTCGACTGCTGCATTTCTGCATGCCTGCTGTATGCCCCTCCGGCGTGTGGTCTGTTGATCTGTCAATATCTGGTAGGTCGCCTTTCCCTCGACTATCCTTTTCTGGACCAGCGGCTTTTCGCGGCCGGGTATGGTGACCTCGAACTCGAATACTACTTTCACACTCCACTCCGCCGCCCTGAAGGTCTGGCTGTCGTCAAATGTGGCATCGGCCGTGTCGGTCGTCACGACCTCGATGACCCTTCCGTGGATGATGCAGTCGGCCTCCTTGAGGCTCTTGACCTTCACCGACCCGTCCCACTGGAACTGCTCCACCAGAGCCTGCCTCAACTCCGCGGAGACGAAGGGCTCGATGGACTCGTTGACCACGGGAGCCACAGCGATGCTTTTTATCTGCGGGTGCATTATCGAGCCCATCTGGTACCCGCAGGATCCGAGAAGCGGCAGCAAGGACACGAGGAAGGCTTTGATTGTCAAGCGAGTGCTCATTTTTTTATCTCTCCGTGATTCGAACGTTTTTTCAGGAAGTAAACCGTTGCGGCGGCAGGCGAGAGAGCGACGACGAGTATGGATATCCACGGCATGTGGCCTTTTCCAGGGTTAGCCGGCTCGGTTCGGGTGATGTCCTTATCTACGGATCCCGGGATTCCGGGCTCTATTATCTTCTTTTCTGCCGCGACGGTCTTGTCGGGCTCCTCATCATTTTTGTCGGGGGATTTTCCCTTGGATGCCTTATCGTCCTTTTGCTCCTTTATCGCCTGCTCCTTGATTTTTTGCTCAATGACCTCGATCATCTGCTTGTCTGGTTCTTGTGCGCCCTCGACTTCGGTGTCGGAAGGCCTGTCATCCTTCTGCTCTTTCCCAGGTTCGTCGGCTGGAGCGGCATCGTCTTCCTTTTCCTTGGCTGCCCTTTCCTCCTCGATCTTCATTCTGCGCTCCCTCTCCTCGGCAACACGCTTGTCGCGCTCAATCTTAGCAAACCTGCGACCCTCCTTGTCGGCATCCCGCCTCGCATCCCGCTCCATCTCGGCGTTCTTGCCGTCAGGATCGAGATCCTCTATCGGCAGCATCCATTTCCCCCCGCTGGCCTGCGGCGCGACAAGAATGACCCTCGGCTCAGGCGGCATCCGCCCGATGGGATACTCGACGACTTCCCTTTGGATATCCTCTGGCGGCACATACTCGGTCTCGAGCTTCTTCAGATGCGCCACGGCCTTGTGGGCATACTGGCTTGAGGGATATCTTGCCATGAGGTCATGGAAATATCTCGCGGCGGCCTCAGGATTTTTCCTCGACTCATAGAACTCGGCGATGCCATATAGCCTCTTCGCCCTGACCTCGTCGGTCTCTTGTATGGACTGCTTGATCCATTTCGTCTCGGGGTCGTCGGGATATTTCTCCAGCGCCTGCCGCAGAACCTCCTCGGCCTCGTACCCGTACATCCCGTCCCCGTCGCCTCCCCGGGTGGAGAGCTGCACCAACGTATTTGCCAGCTCGAACCGGGCGTACTTGTCCTCAGGCGCATCGGGATGCTGACGCATTACCTCCCTGAAGGTGTTGAGCGACTTCTGGAACTGATCGGCAGCAAGATACATCTTCCCAAGATTGAGCTTCAAAGTCGGTGCGAATTCCGCAAAAGGCGCCTGCTGCAGCACAGACTCGTAAACCTCGATCGCCTTGTTGTCGCTTTTAATCCATGGCATCCATGACAGGATCACGTCGCGATGACCTCTGGCGAAGGAGTTGCCTATCTCGTACTGCTGCCTGACTGCCGCAGGCACGTCAACCTGGCCGGGGAAACCGGCAACCAAATCACGGAGGCACTGGAACTGCTTGTATTTCTGCCCCGCCTTGCCATAAGCCTCGGCGGCAGACTCCAGAGCCTGCCTCTTTATATCTGGGGAGTCGGCATATAGCCTCGCGGCCATGTAGTAGTCACCTGCGTTCTTGTGCTTCCCGTCAGACATGGCGGCTGAGGCCTTCTCAAGCTCCTTCGCCGCGTCTTCGTCTGAACCGGACACCATAAGACAGGAAAACACCGCAAAGGTAGCGACCGTCAAGCGACAAAATGCCGACACCATACTTGTTCTCGAGCCCGAAAGCATTCGACAAAACCTTAATTTGAACGTAATTATTCTTGAAAACGCTATAAATCTAACCCACATGCCGTATTTGTCCACAGCACAAGCAAAAAAAACCTTCTTTCGCGAATTTCGCAAGCCGATCATTAAACACGGCAGGTGCGGGACGACCCTGCCACACCACCGGAACCACCGACCACCTGCCAGCCGGAGGCGGACCTGTCACGCCGTAGTCCCCGGAGGGCGAAGGCGGATCACGTCACGATATTGACGAGCCTGCCGGGCACGGCGATGACTTTTCTCACGCCTTTGCCGGCGAGAGCCTTGGTGACATCCGGGTCGTCCAGGGCGAGGGACTTCATGTCGTCCTGGGAGCTTGCCGCG
This sequence comes from uncultured Victivallales bacterium, assembly GCA_964486565.1. GTDB lineage: Bacteria > Verrucomicrobiota > Lentisphaeria > Victivallales > JAADHT01 > JAFGFR01. The sequence continues at coordinate 4,672 of CAZANS010000070.1, read as the reverse complement.
GGGATGTTCATCCTTTTGCAGGGCTTGCCTTGTATCTGCACAAGAATCTCGATCTGGTCAACCGTGAGGAACTGCTCGTCATATTGAGGGTAGTGCTCGTAGGCTATCGAGCCGGAATGCCCGAGGGACTCCCAGAGTTCCTCGGCTATGTGGGGCGCGTACGGGGAAAGTAGCCTGACGAACGCCTCGGCCGCCTCGCGCGGCAGGTCGGGCTTGCCGCCGAACTCGTTCACGAATATCATCATCTGGCTTATCGCCGTGTTGAAGTCCAGGGACTCGGTGTCCTCCGAGACCTTCTTTATCGTGGAGTGCAGTGTCCTCAGCTCCTCTCGGGTCAGGGCGCGCACGGAAATCTCTTTCTCGGCAAACATCCGCCATGCCTTCTTGAGGAAGCGGTAAACGCCCTCCACGCCAGAGGTGCTCCAAGGCTTGACGGCCTCAAGCGGGCCCATGAACATCTCGTATAGCCTCATGCTGTCGGCGCCGTACTCTTTTATAACATCGTCAGGGTTGACCACGTTCTTCAGTGACTTGGACATCTTCGCCGGGAACTCCTCGAGCTTCTCGGACGTCTCGGCACGAACGGGTCCTTCCGGGGTTATCCTGATCTGGTCGGAGGGTACAAGCGCACCGCGGGAGTCCTTGTAGGAAAGCCCGAGGATCATGCCCTGGTTGACCAGCCTGCCGAACGGCTCCTTCGTGGAGACCACCCCGATGTCGTAAAGCACCTTGTGCCAGAAACGTGCGTAGAGCAGGTGCAGCACGGCGTGCTCCGCGCCGCCGACATAGAGGTCTACCGGCATCCAGTATCTCTCCTTCTCCGGGTCAACCAGAGCCTTGTCGTTGCGCGGGTCTATGTAGCGCAGGTAGTACCAGCATGACCCGGCCCACTGCGGCATGGTGTTTGTCTCCCTGCGGCCCTTCATGCCTGTCTCCGGGTCGGTGTATTCGAGCCATTCCCGGGCGTTTGCCAGGGGGGACTCGCCTGTGCCTGATGGGTGGAAGTTCTCCAGCTCCGGTGGGATCAGAGGAAGCTCCTCGTCCGGGACCAGCCGGACAGACCCGTCCTCCATGTGTATCACAGGAAAAGGCTCGCCCCAGTACCGCTGACGGCTGAAAAGCCAGTCCCTCAGCTTGTAGTTCACTGCAGCCTTGCCGAGTTTCCGGTCCTCGAGCCATGCGATGGTCTTGGCTTTCGCCTCCGCCACATCGAGGCCGTTGATGTCCAGCCCCTGGCTCCCCGAGGAATTGATCATCCTCCCGTTGCCTGTCCAGCAGGCATTGCCTGCAAGCAGATCCGCCGTGTCCACGCCGCCTTTCGCCGCCTCGGTCTCGTCCGGCGCGATTATGCACCTGAGGGGTATGCCGAACTTCTTGGCAAACTCGAAGTCCCTCTCGTCATGCGAGGGAACTGCCATTATCGCACCTGTCCCGTAGGATATGAGCACATAGTCGGCTATCCAGATCGGGATATCCTGCCCGTTGACGGGGTTCACAGCCGTCGCGCCGCAGAACACCCCGGTCTTCTCGGTGTTCAGCTCCGTGCGCTCCATATCGCTCATCGAGGCGGCATGTCGGCAATATGACTCGACGCTCTCCCGGCATTCCGGTGTGGTTATCGAGTCCACCAGCTTGTGCTCCGGGGACAACACCATGTAGGTCGCCCCGCAAAGTGTGTCGGGGCGTGTGGTGTACACTCTTATTTTCTCCTTCGCGCCGCTGACCCTGAAATCCACCTCCGCGCCGACGGACTTGCCTATCCAGTTGCGCTGCATCTCCTTGATCCCCTCAGGCCAGTCAAGCTCGTCGAGATCCTCCAGCAGCCTCTCGGCATAGGCGGTGATCTTGAGCATCCATTGTCTCATTGGCCTTCGCTCGACAGGATGGTTGCCCCTCTCGCTCATGCCGTCTATCACCTCCTCGTTCGCCAGCACGGTGCCCAACGCCGGGCACCAGTTCACCGGGACCTCGTCAATATACGCCAGCCCCCTGTCGTGGAGCTGCTTGAATATCCACTGCGTCCACTTGAAGTACGCCGGATCGGTGGTGCTGACCTCCCTGTCCCAGTCGTAGCTGAAGCCGAGGGATTTGATCTGCCCCTTGAAGGTCTCGATGTTCTTGCGGGTGGTCTGCGCCGGGTGCGTCCCTGTCTCAACAGCATACTGCTCGGCAGGCAGGCCGAAGGCATCCCAACCCATAGGGTGAAGTACATTGAAGCCCTTCATCCGCTTGTAGCGGCAGTAGATGTCGGTTGCCGTGTAGCCCTCCGGATGGCCGACATGCAGCCCAGAGCCGCTGGGATAGGGGAACATGTCCAAAACGTAGACCTTGGGCTTGTCAACGCAGTCGGGGGACTTAAACGTCTTGTTCGCCTCCCAGTAGCCCTGCCACTTCTTCTCGATAACAGCAAAATTATATTGTCTTTCCATAGTCCGATAATTCTTGATATTGTTCAGAAACCCGCTTTCAAAGATGCCGAAAACCATTTACTTTAGCCGATGTAGGGTCATATTCAACACAGTCGAGGTGGATTTATGGATCAAAAAGCTGTGGAGGTGAGATCTGACGAGCGCGAGGTGTCGTCCGGGGTGGACTTTGCCTCCGTCGGCATGCGGCTGGACATCTGGCTCGCCGCACGTTTCACATACCGGTCGAGAAGCCAATGGCAGCAGATGATCCGGGAGGGCAAGATACTGCTTGAAGGCAGCACCTGCGCTGTCTCCGCGAAGCTCAAGGCGGGACAGAAAGTGAATTTCATCTCTGGCGGCACCGAGCCCGAGGTCAATCCAGACTACACGATACTCTACTACGACGGCATGATACTCGGGATAGACAAGCCTGCTCGCCTGCCCTGCCACCCCTCCGGGGCGTATTTCAAGAACACCCTGTGGCACATGCTCGGCGGCTGCAGCGGAAATGTGCATTTCGTCAGCCGTCTCGACAGGGAGACCTCAGGGGTCATTCTTGTCGCAAGGGAAGGCACCTCAGCCGCCGCATGCTCACGGGCAATAACCCTCAAAAGATACAATGTCTTGGTCCACGGGGACTTCCCCGATTCGCTCAAGGCAGAGGGGTTCCTCTTCGAGGATCCGAAACGCACGGATTCCGGACTGGTCAGGAAAAAACGGTTCTTCTCGCATTCCAGGCCCGATGGCATAGCCGAGACCGCCAGCACGACTTTCAGATGCATCAGAAGAAATCAAGGCTTCAGCCTGCTCGAGGCAGATCTGGATACAGGAAGGACACATCAGATCAGGGCCACACTGTGCTCCCTCGGATTCCCCGTCGCAGGCGACAAGATATACGGCCACGACGAGTCCATATTCATCCGCTTCGCATCCGACTCTATGACACCCCAAGACCTCAAAAGATTGCGAATCCCGCGACAGGCTCTCCACTGCCAAAGGACAGACTTCATCCACCCCACATCTAAACAATCCATCTCCATCACCGCAGACACCCCACACGAAATCCTCGAACTCATAGAAAATTAGGGGGAGGGAGTCGGCCTTGCCGTCCGTGAACCGTGAAAGTTTTTCCTTCAGTGCCTGAGTATCTTGCCCTGCTTGGATGCGGGGGTTGCACGGGAAATCGCCCAGCTTCTGATGCCTTTGATCTGAGTCTCCATTGTGGTTGAGAGCGGGACGGTCTGTGAGATGTTTGCGGAGATGTCGTTCTCTGAGAACGGCCTGTTCTCATAGAATGCGTCGGTGCGTGCTGCGCTGACGACCTGCTCGATCTCCGCGCCGTTCCAGTTCTTGGTCATGATGGAGAGCATTTTAAGGTCGAACGTGCTGCTGTCGGCGCCGAACTTCTCGAGATAGACCTTGAAAATCTCCTTGCGCTCGTCCTCGCTGGGCAGGTCAACGAAGAATATCTGATCGAAGCGGCCTTTGCGGATCAGCTCGGCGGGGAGAGCCTGTATCTTGTTTGCCGTGGCCGCGATGAATACCAACGGGGGCTTCTCCTGCATCCATGTCAGGAATGATGAGAAGATGTGGGAGCTTATCGTGAGCCCGTCCTCCTCGATTCCTAGGGCGTTCTCTATCTCGTCAATCCAGAGGACAGCCGGGGCGATGTTCTCGAGGGTCTGCAGGGCCTTGTGGAATGTCTCCTCCGGGGATCCGTAGATGCCGGAGAAGATCAGGTTCATGTCGAGCCTGTACATCGGGACATTCCAGAGTGCGGGGATGGTTTTGACAGCCATGCTCTTCCCGCATCCGCTGACCCCCATGATGAGCAGGCCCTTCGGGATGGGGATGCCGGCGTCGAGTGCTTCATTCGAGAAGATTTTCTTTCTTTTTGTGAGCCATTCCTTGAGGTTGCCCAGGCCTCCCATGGACTCTATGCTGCCGCTGGGCACGGTGAACTCGAGGTATCCTGCCTTTCGCACGATCATCTGCTTCTCAGAGAAGAGACCTTCGAAGAACTCATCCCTTGAGTTTTTCCCGGACTTGAAGAGTCTGTGCAGGATGCTTGCGGCCTCGGAAAGGGTGAGCCCTCTGAGTGCAGATACAATGTCCTCCTTGAACTGCTCCTCCATGGTGACTTGTTTGTGTTCGGCCTTGACCTGCTCGAAGAGTTTTTCCATCTCGGCGTGGTCTGCGAATGGAGCGATGAGGAGGTGTATGCTTTTGTTGAGGCTGTTAGGGATTTTCCTTTCCGGGTCGAG
>CAZANS010000069.1:0-9394 GCA_964486565.1 uncultured Victivallales bacterium | reverse complement strand
AGGAGGCTCTATGGAATCAGGTAGATCGGTTCGTAAATACGTCGCGGATGCCAGCCGGTATTCGACAATGAAATATAACCGTTGCGGCAGAAGCGGACTCAAGCTTCCTGCCGTATCCCTGGGGCTCTGGCATAATTTCGGCTCCGGCGACAACCTCCAGAACTCCCGCAAGATGCTCCAGAGAGCCTTTGACCTCGGGATAACGCATTTCGACCTTGCCAACAACTACGGCCCGCCGGCTGGATCGGCCGAGGAGACTCTAGGGAAAATACTGAAAAAGGATTTTCAACCATACCGTGACGAGCTGGTGATCTCGACCAAGGCCGGATACTACATGTGCCCCGGCCCCTACGGCGAATGGGGTTCAAGGAAATATCTGCTTTCAAGCCTTGACCAGAGTCTGAAGAGGATGGGTATAGACTATGTTGACATATTCTACAGCCACCGTCCGGATGGCGACACGCCATTCGAGGAGACCATGTCCGCTTTGGAGCAGGCAGTTCGGCAGGGCAAGGCCATCTACGCAGGAATCTCCAGTTACAACTCCACGCAGACCAAACTCGCATCGAAGATATTGAAGTCCCTTGGTGTGCCATGCCTGATCCACCAGCCCAGATACAACATGTTCGACAGACATGTAGAGGACGACAGGCTCCTGGACACCCTGGACGCGGAGGGCATCGGATGCATCGTGTTCTCCCCCTTGAACCAGGGGATACTGACCGACAAGTATTTCAAAGGCGTTCCAAAAGGCTCGAGAGCCTCGATCAACCAGTTCCTCAAAAAGGAGAACATCACAGAAGACAGCATAACCAAAGCGTTTAAGCTAAACGAGATCGCCAAGTCTCGCGGACAGACTCTCGCGCAGATGGCGCTGGCATGGGTCTTGAGGCGCGGCACTGTCACATCCGCCCTGATCGGCGCAAGCTCAGTCAAGCAGATCGAGGATTGCGCGGCATGCACAGTGAATCTTGACTTCGATCCTTGCGAACTCAAGCGCATAGATCTTATTTTAAAAAAGTGAATGCAAGGTGGCGGGAATAGGGCCCGGCAAGATGAAACTGGCGTTCTGCATATTCAAATACTATCCCTTCGGCGGGCTGGAGAAGAATTTTCTCAGGGCACTCGAGGAGACATCCTCCCGTGGGCACTCTGTATGTGTCTTCACTATGGGATGGGAGGGCAATCTCCCGGAGTTTGTCGTAAAAAACAACATCCGAATAGTGCCCGTCAAGGCCTACGGCCTGACAAGCCACGGGCGATGCAGGTCTTTCGCCACAAAAGTCAAGCCGCTGCTGCAGGCGGGCAAGTTCGATATCGTCCTCGGCTTCAACCGCATGCCGGGCCTCGACCTCTACTACTGCGCCGACGTGTGCCTCGCCAGGACATCGAAGTCTAGATCCTTCCTTTATAGGCTGATGCCGAGATATCGTGTTTTCCTTGATCTCGAACGCTCTGTATTCTCTCCGGAGAGCGACACCTGCATCCTGGCGTTGTCGCACATACAGAAGGAAATATACCGCCAGGAATACGGCACCGAGGAAGGGCGATTTTTCGATATTCCACCGGGGATAGAGAAGGACAGGATCAGGTCTGCCGCAGGGAAAAGGGGGGAGGCAAGGTCCCGTCTGGGCCTTGGCACCGGGGACCGTATGTTGCTGATGATAGGCTCCGACTTCAAACGGAAGGGTGTGTCAAGGTCTCTGCGTGCCCTCGCCGCCCTGCCGGAAAGCCTGCAGACGCATACAAAACTATTTGTTGTCGGAAAGGGCTACGAGGACAAGATGCGCTCTGTGGCAAAAAAACTCGGGATACTCTCGCAGACAGTCTTCACAGGCGGCGTGGAGAACGTCCCCGACTACCTTGCCGCGGCGGATCTGCTGCTTCATCCTGCAGTCTTCGAGAACACCGGCAACGCGATTGTCGAGGCGCTCATCGCCGGAGTCCCGGTCATCGCGACATCCAACTGCGGCTACGCCTTCCATGTGGCCGACTCTGGCGCGGGCGCGGTGGTCGAGGGCGATAAGTTCTCCCAGGATTCCCTGAACCGCACGCTCGCGGAGTTGCTCTCTCTCGCCGACGAATCGCTGGACAAGCTCAGATCCAAAGCAATCGCCTACTCCGACTCCCACGACCTATACTCGCGGCCCGTCGCGATCGCCGACATCATCGAAAAACTCGTTCGTTCTGACGTTTGAAGAGCCAGTTTCAAAACTCCGCGTGAACCGAGTTGGGAGCACAGGTGCGGCAGACGGTGCGGCCACGGGGAGTTTTGAAATTGGCTCTAAACTCAAAACCTTATTTCGGCATCTTCGAAGAGCTCGCCTATACGGATAACCTCAGGGGATTCGTCATCCGATCTTGCCCAGATGATAAGGATGTGCGTCCCTGGAAGGTCTTGCGCTGCCTTTCTGGCAAATTCCGGACCTGCCACGAACACGGCTGTTGAGAGGGCATCCGCATCGCCTGCATCCGGGGTGACGACAGTCACTGACAGCATGCCCTCCACCGGGAAGCCTGTCAGGGGGTTTACAATGTGGGTGAGCCTTCTGCCGTTGAGAACGACATACTTCTCGTAATTGCCGCTTGTGGCGACCGAAAGTGCGTTGAACTGAAGTGCCGCGCAGAGGGCACCTTTAGAGATCGGGTGCTTTATCCCGACGGCATATGCATTCTTGCCCGGCGGCGGAATTTCGAGACAGCGGACGTTTCCCGCCAGGTTTACCAGGCCGGAACGGATACCTTGAGAAGACAGAGTTTCCGCCGCAAGCTGGACAGCATATCCCTTGGCTATACCGCCCAGGTCAAGCTTCATCCCCTCGACCGTGAACCTGACAGCCCTGCGGTCTTCATCGAAGACAACCTTGTCGAGCCCGACCATTTGAAGAACCTCATCAACATCCTCCTTGCCGGGCATACTATTCGACTTCCTGTGGAAGCCCCAAAGCTGCATCAGCGGGGCGACGGAGATGTCGAATGCCCCGCCACTCATCGAGTGGAAGAAACGCGCCTTCATCAGTATGTCCCAAAGCAGCTCGCCGCATTGGAAATCCTCCTCGAAAGCCGTGTCATTCAGACGCGACAGCTCGCTACCGGGATCGAAGATGTTGCAGACGGAGTCAACCTCGGCCACTTTGCCGTAGGCCATCTCGACTGCCTGAGACTCCACCGCCCCAGCAGAATATATCTTTATCTCGAGGATAGACCCTCCCATCACCGAGTAGCTGCGCGTAAAGGCCTCCGGATCCGATCCCCCACCGTCCCCACAGCCAAGGAGAACAAGCGCAGCAAGCAAAAACAGCAATGAGCTGTGGAGGTCAAACCTCCATTTTATTACTTTCGAGCCAATTTCAAAACCACCCGTGGCAGTGCGGCCAGCCAGCTTGGACGCGAGGCCTCGCCGATGCGGAAGTGGGCATACCTGCCTAGTCTGCCCCGACCGCGACAGCGTAGCATTCGCGCCAAAAAAGCCTGCCGCCCAAAGGGTTGGTGAGGAGGCACAGCATGCGCTCCCAACGAGGTTCACGCAGAGTTTTGAAACCGGCTCCTTCATCCTTAATTTTATACCTGATGTGTGGACATCTACCATGATCCTTGCGCAAATTGCAGCAACATGCTCTCTTTTCAGATAATCTAGCATGATTTCGCAGATATTCCTCCTCCGGGGTTTGCTTATCTTGGCAGTGTGGAATAGATTTGCTAAATGGAGACCCATTCCCAGTGGCGCTCCCTATGTTTCCCTCCTCTTTGGAGGTGCAGTGGAGGTTTTGCAGAAAACTAAAGATGACCAACGATTCGAGCCAAGTTGCGGGGGGGTATACACAGAAGGAGATATTCAAGCGCCTGCTCAAGCTGAGCTGGAAATATCGCGGCGGATGCCTGAAGGCCGTCATAATCCAGTGCGTGCTGCTCTCGTTCACGATTGGAGGGCTTAATCTCGCAGGCGTGGGAATAGACTTCATAAGGAAGGGTCTGGACCCGGGAGCGAAGGATCCAATGTGGCTTTTCGGCTTGTCGCCGCCAGCCGAATGGAGCACGCTTCAGGTGCTTTTCTTCATCTCCGGGATGTCCTTGGGAATCGCGTGTCTACGATACTACCTGAACTATTCCTACAATATTCTGATGGTGAGGTTCCTGCAGCAGGGGATTGTCGTGGAGCTGCGTGCGCAGGTCTACGAGAAGATGCAGCGTCTGAGCTTCCGGTTTTTCGACTCGAGGACCAGCGGCACGCTGATCAACAGGGTGACGGGGGACGTGCAGTCCGTGAGGCTCTTCATTGACGGGGTGATAGTGCAGGGGGTCATCATCGTCCTGTCTCTGGGCATTTACCTGGCGTACATGCTGACAATAAACCCCACGCTGACGCTTATATCCACGGCAACCATACCTTTCATGTACTTCTACTCAAGATATTTCTCGAGGAAAGTCAGGCCGGAGTACATCAGAAGCAGGGACCTGATGGACTCCCTGATCTTCAAGATGGTCGAGAGGATGCAGGGCATCCATGTGGTGAAGGGTTTCGGCAGGGAGGATCAGGAGCTGAAACTACTTGGTGATGAGAACGATGCCGTCAGAGACCAAAAGAAGAGAATCATCTTACTGACATCCGTCTTCACACCTTCGATCGGCATGCTGTCTCATACCAGCATAATGTTACTTCTGGCCTACGGCGGGTATCTGGTTATTGAAGGGGCACTTCCACTCGGCTCAGGGCTGATCGTGTTCCTAGGGTTGCTGAACAGGTTTTCCGAGCAGGTCAACTCGGCCACGAACATAGTTGACAATGTGCAGCAGAGCGTGGCGGCGGCTGGCAGGGTGTTCGAGGTGCTCGACACACCCGTGGATATCAGGAGCCCAAAAAACGCTGTCAGGCTGGAGAAATGCAATGGCGAGGTCGAGTTCAGAAACGTATCCTTCGAGTACGTGCCCGGGGAAAAGGTGCTGGACGATATAAGCTTCAAGGTATGCAAGGGGCAATTCGTGGGAATACTCGGATCCACTGGGTCGGGGAAAAGCACTCTGATGAGCCTTGTGCCGCGTTTCTACGACACCGGCATGGGTGCTGTCATGGTTGATGGCTACGATGTGAGGAAGCTTAAGATCGGAAGCCTCCGGAAGCAGGTCGGCATAGTCTTCCAGGAGAGTTTTCTGTTCAGCAACACTATAGCCTCGAACATTGCGTTCGGCCATCCCGATGCGGACAGGGCAAGGATCGAGAATGCCGCGAAACTCGCATCCGCGCACGAGTTCATCACCACGCTCCCCAAGGGCTACGACACTGTGATTGGGGAGTCCGGCTGCGACCTTTCCGGCGGGCAGCGGCAGAGGCTTGCCATAGCAAGGGCGATACTTCTCGACCCGCCGATACTGCTGCTCGACGACCCCACGGCCTCTGTGGATTCCCAGACGGAGAAGGAGATACTCCAAGGGATCGAGAGTGCCATGAGGGGCAGGACAACATTTCTGGTGTCTCACCGCATCGGGGTCCTGATGAAGGCGGACACGATTCTCGTGATGCACAAGGGTCACATCGTCCAGAGGGGCACTCACAAGGAGCTTATGGGAATGAAAGGGCACTACAGGCAGACCGCTGACATCCAGATTGACGGCAAGGAGAGCGGCAGCCAGCAGCCAGCGACCTCCAGAGGAAAGGCATGAGCAAATTAAAACAGTCCAAGATAACCCATGTGGGCAGGGATTCGGAGAACAAGTTCGAGACCCGCCCACTGGACATCAGGATCTTCGGCAGGATATTCTCCTATGCCCGCCCATACGCATCGCTGAGGAACACACTTTTCGTGCTTGTGAGCATACGAGCGGTGCAACTGTTGCTGATCACCTGGCTCATCGGGGACATCATCAACGGACCGATCGCCCGAGGCGACATCCACGAGATGCTGTGGTCTGTAGCCTTTCTCTTCCTCTTCACATTGCTCACAACTCTGGTCTTCATATTCCGGCATAAGCTCGCCCTGGAGCTCGGGGAGAACGTGATACACGACCTTCGGCGTGACATGTTCGCCAAGATGCTCTCGATGGAGATGGCCTTCTTCAACAGAACTCGGCTGGGCCGTATAATAAGCCGCTTCACCTCCGATGCCGAGGCGGTGAGGAACGGCATACAGAACGTGGTCTTCGTCTCGATGGTCCAGGGCGGCACGATGGTCATCGCATCGGCGTTGATGCTGTGGTACGACTGGAAGATGTTTCTGGTAATGCTCTCCATCGCCCCTGTGATCTGGGGCATAAACCGATTCTTCAGGAAACGGCTGATTAAGGCATACCGGGAAGTCCAGGAAAGCTTCAGCAGGGTGACAGCCAGCGTGGTCGAGTCAATCAGGGGGATGAAGATAATACAAGGCTATGTCCGGCAGAGCTACAACGCGGACGCATTCAAGGAACTTCTGCTCGACCATTCCGAATACAACTTGAATGTTGCTCGGACCGAGTCGGTATTCCTGCCGATGCTCGAGCTCAACAGCCAGATTTTCCTCGCCATACTTCTCGTGCTCGGCGGCTACAGGGTTGTCAATGGAAGCATGGACATCGCGGTTCTGATCCAGTTCTTTTTCCTTTCAAACTTCTTCTTCTCGCCGATCCAGAACATAGCGAGCCAGTACAATACCGCGCTGACGGCCATGGCGGGCGCCGAGAGGGTGTTCGGCTTCCTTGACGAGCCCCCGGACTGGGAGGACAGACCCGGGGTGTGCAACATCGAGACCCCAAAAGGGCATGTGGAGTTCGAAAAAGTGACATTCTCCTACAAACCGGGCACTCCCGTGCTCAAGGATGTCAGCTTCACCGTCGAAGCGGGGCAGACTGTCGCCATAATAGGCCACACGGGCAGCGGGAAGACCACGATAACCAACTTGATACCGAAATTTTACCTCCCGGATTCCGGAAATGTCCTGATTGACGGCCGCAACATACTGGATATATCCACGAAGAGCCTGCGCAAGCACATTGGAATCGTGCTGCAGGCAAACTTCCTCTTCTCGGGGACGGTGATGGAGAACATCCTCACGGGAAGGTCGGGGGCGGTCCCGGAGGACGCAGTGAACGCCGTCAAGATGCTGGACTGTATGGACATAATCGAGTCGCTCCCGAACGGATTCAACACTGTTGTGGGCGAGAACGGCGTCGGGCTCTCGCTCGGACAGCGACAGATCATCTGCTTCAGCCGTGCAATGCTCGCGAACCCCGCAATACTCGTCCTGGACGAGGCAACAAGCTCCGTGGACGTCATCACCGAAGAGAAGATTCAGAATGCACTCTCGAAACTCCTCAGGAACAGGACAAGCTTCGTCATCGCCCACAGGCTTAGCGTCGTGAGGAACGCCGACCTCGTGCTCGTCATGCAGGACGGCAAAATAATCGAGCAGGGAAACCATAAGACCCTGATGAGGCAGCACAGCGCATACTCAAGGCTCTACAAGGAGTTCCAGTTCTCTCACGAGACCTGATCCAACCGTCGCCGCCATCCGCCATCGTCCGTCATGAATCCGCATTCGCCCTGCAGGCTAAGGGACTACCCTTTTCCGTTCCCTCCGCCCTCCGTCTATGCTCTCGACCTGACCTGTCTTCTGTAGTGATCCGGCGATATGCCGACAATCTTCTTGAAGACCCTGGAGAAATAATAGACATCGGAAAAGCCAAGTCTGCCCGCAATTTCCTTCAACGGAGTCTCACCCTTGAGGACAAGGAACTGCGCCTGCTCAATCCGTCTTCTGTTGACAAACTCAAGCGGTGTCTGCCCGAGGACACGCGAGAACACATCACAGAAGTAGGCATGCTGCAGTCCGACCGTCCGGGAGAGTTCCATCAAGGATATTTTCCTGCTCAGATTCCGGTCTATGAACGAAAGTGCCGGCTTGAGCCGCCCAACTTCGCCTATGATATCTTTGAAGTCAATCGGCTCGCGCGGCTTGAACCTCCCGAGCCATTGCCGGAGAAGCCCGTCTGCCTCAAGATGCAAACGTATGTCGTTGCTGCTAATAGCATGGAAAAAACTCCCGAACACCTCCTCGGGATTGTCGCCTCGCTCCAATGGCGATACCTGCTCAAGATTAAGGAAACCAAAAAAATCGAGACTGCCGAAAAGCTCAGCCTTGAAATGTATCCAGAAAAGCTCCATCTCGCCGACGCACAGATACCTCGCCGCAAGAAATGCCGGAAAGACATAAAGCTTCCCAGGCTCCAAGGTGAATTCGCGATCAGGGTATATCACGGCTCCCTGCCCGCTGCGTACCCAGTAGAGCCTCGAGAACGGGTCGCTGAAGCTGTGCCTTCCATGGTGCGCCCAGTCAGGGCCGCATAAGTTCATGCGGCCTCCTTCAAGCTCTGTCCTCAGACCCGACAATAAAGCCCTGAATTCCATAAAACTAAAGATAATCTATCAAATAAAAAAAACAATCCATTCACAGCAAGCATTCCACCGATTATTTTACATCAAAAGAATTTAGTATGATCTCAAACAAATCAGCATAAGGAGAGAGCCATGGAAGACCAGTCGTTCATGACATTTATGGGCAAGGGGCCGCGGAAGATTGTGCATTGGGAGCATTGGTCATGCCCTGATGCAGAGACCTACTTGAGCGGGATTGACTACTACGACCATCCAAAACTCTGCCGGGAAAGGCTCAAGGAACTCTACCCGCAGTTGAACCTTCCCATTCCGGAGACCGACGAACCCAAAATCCGCCCGGAGGACCAGATTGACCAAGGCCATGGACGCTGGGGAGACTCCTACAGGGACCACTGGCAGCAGGACGAGGCCTCCAGTAGATTCTCCGACATATCCGAGATGCTGAAGTTCAGCCCTTTGCAGCAGGGGGATTTCACAGGATGGCACGTCGTCGAGGACGGCGACTACAGCTCTGAGGAGGCGGTGTTCAACAGGTATCGAGAGAGATACCCGAAGGAGTGGGGCAACAAGGCTCCCAAGGGCTCCTCGGCCTCCGTCAGCTTCTACAACACCATGTTCATGTGGCCGATGCTGGTCTTCGGGTACCAGAACTTCATGCTGATGTGCCTCGAGCCGGAGTTCGAGCGTATAATGGATGAGTTCGCGGAGATCAACCGTAGGGTTTTCAGGGCCTTCGCCAGGCTCCCGGCAAACTTCGTCGTCTGCCACGACGACATCGTCCTGAGCAACGGCCCGGTGGTCTCGCCGGAATGGATGAGAAAATTCATCTTCCCGCGCTACGAGGAATACTGGGGCATACTGAAAGACGCCGGGAAGGAGGTCATATTCATGGTGGACGGCTGCGTGGACGCCTTCGTTGACGACGTCATGGCCTGCGGTGCGTGCGGAATAATCTCCGAACCATTCACCGACTAGTGCTAGAGATAGAGTATGGCGCAGAAGACCTGCCGCCCAATAGTTTTGTCTCTC
>CAZANS010000068.1:0-9564 GCA_964486565.1 uncultured Victivallales bacterium | reverse complement strand
CCGCCGCGCTCAGCGCGCCGGAACAATCGGGTTCACCTGACGGCCCGTCTCGAAATAATCTTTACGGCAGATACGGACGCTGGGGACAGCGTCCCTCCCAGCGGTTCGCGCCTTTATTTTGGAGGGCCATTGTCCCCAATGGCCGTGTTTTTGCGTACCTCTGCACCGACAAGATAATTATGAGACGATTAGTAAAAGCCCAGAATGAATCCCCGCAGGGGATGATATTGTTATAGCCTCGGGCGTGAGCCCGTGGGTATGGATGAAGAGAAAGACATTGAGCCCCCGCAGGGTGGCGGGACGAGTCCGTTGGATGCCGCCGGGTGGCATGTGTCGCCGCCCTGCGGGGGCTTGGGTCGCGGGTTTGCCACGGATGTCCACGGGCTCACGCCCGAGGCTAAGGGATTCTGCCCTCTGCGAGGGCTAAAAACAGGAAACGTTCCGGGCAATCTTTGTTTTTTAATTTGCGAACTTCGCAAGACGGAGGTATATTGACAAGGAGGAAACGGAGGAAAGGAAGAAGAAGTTCTAAAGTTCTAAAGTGCTGGAGTTCTAAAGTTCGGGAGTTCGGGAGTGTTTGAATTTTAACAAGTCGCTTCTGCCAACCTCGCATCCGCTCGGTGGCAGAGCTTTGCCGTTCGCCTTAAGATATGGAAGCATGGATATATGCTCAGACACAACATGAAGCCTCAAATAGATTCTCCGCTAACTCCGCTTGGCAGTTTGTTGCAGCTACTAGTCGTATTGAGCATGGCTTTCATCCCGATGGAAACGTTGTCGGCACAAGATAGGCTTGAACCACTCGAGCGGATCGGCACTCGGGCGGCCGAAAAAGAGGCACAGTTCATTCTGAAGGAGTCTCAGACTCCCTTCTTCGTGAAGGGATTCAACTACATCCGTTTGCGAAGTGCCGATGGCCAAAAAGGTGGAGACCATGCGACGTTCGATGCGGAGACAAAGACCACTAAGGCTCACTACGATGCCGATCAGGCGGAGGCCATGCTCAGCGAATTAAGCAAGGCCGGCTATAATACGGTCCGAGTGTTCATCATCGGACGGTCCCCTCTAAACCCCGGCATCGCCGGGGACTACGGCACCACAAAGGCGCTCTACGAACCGTACATGGAGAATGTTCTAGATTTTCTGCGGCGGGCAACGCGTCACCGCATTCGCGTGTTTCCCACGTTCGGCGATGGCGAGATCCCTTTAAACGCTTACTATCGCGACCGCGTCCAAGGTAAAGGCGACAACAAGAACGTCCTTGTCCTCACCAAGGACGGCATCGCCGCGCGTGTCGAGCACATCACATCGTTCCTGTGTCACATCAAGGACAGAGAGCCAGCCTTGCTGCCTACATTGCTTGGTTTGGAATGTCAGAACGAAGCTTATCTCCGTGCCGACCAGTGGCCCTTCACCGACAAAGAGGGGACGTTTACGGCGGCGAACGGTAAGGCGTACGACATGTCCAAGACCGAGGACAGGCAGGCCCTGCTGGACGAAGGCTATCATCATTACCATGAACGCATTGCCGCCGCCGTGAAAGCAATCGATGCCGAGATGCTTGTTGCCGAGGGCGTTTTTGTTCTGCGAGCCGTCGGCAAGGATGAGAGGCAACACGCCGGCGTGTGGCAGGGGAAAACGAAGGACGAACGCTATCCGCCAATGCTAACGACCATTGGCAGAGGAGCGCTCGATTTCCTCGATGTTCATTTCTACCGCACCACAAGAAGTGAGTCGGTTGAGCAGGCGTTCCGTCTCAATCTGGCATCGACCGGATTCTTCACGCCGCAGATGGCCGACATTCGGAAGGCCAAACCTGTGATCATTGGTGAGTTCGGCGCGTTCGATTTCGTCGAGAAGACATTCGGTGAAGCCGTCGATAACATGGTCTCCGTTCGCGATCTAGCGCTCAAGGAGCGTGTGAATGGCATGCTGTATTGGACTTACGACTGCTTCGAACAGCCTTTGCTGTACCATGGAGCCAGTGACTGGGCGCTGTTCGTCCGGAAGATGGGCAGCTTTGAGCGGGAAGTGGGCGCGGGACCAGGACAGCGCTAGAGAACGGAATGGAAGAGCGAACAACGGCGCGGTGCACTACCTCGCGCCCTGCGGACGCTCTGAGGCACGCGCCAAACGTTGGGCGAGGACAGAGAGATGATGCGAACATTATTGACGGGAATTCTTTTTATGACCATATGTGCCGCCTGTTTGGCTGAAGACAGACCTGCTGTTGGCGCAATCCGATGGGATGCATGGACAGGAGGGGGAGTGACGGAGCAAGTCGAACGAACGCTGGGACCCCTTAAGTACCATGATCGTTTACCGTGGTTCGCTGAAGTTGTTGATGATACAACAGTCCGGATCGATGGAGGCCACCAGAGAATCATGGATCAAGAGATTGCATTTGCAGCGGATGCAGGACTGGATTACTGGGCGTTCCTCCTGTATCCGGCATCAAACTCCATGAGCCAGTCGCTGACGCACTATTTGGCAAGCCGTCATCGCCGCCGGATCAACTTCTGCTTGATTATTCACAATGCATTCGGCGTGTCTGAAGATCAATGGCCGGGGGAACGTGATCGCGCCGTAGCCCTCCTCAAGGAGCCGGGGTATCAGACCGTTTTGGACGGACGCCCCTTGGTTTACACATTTGAAGTTCGTTACAAGGGGCGTTTCCCTTCCGACAGGTTTGCCGAGTTCCGCCAGGCAGCCATGGATGCCGGCATCAACCCGTATTACGTATTCATGGGCTGGAATCCACGAGACGACTATGCACGCGAGAAGAGCCACGGCTTTGATGCTGTATCGGCATATGCCTACGGAAGTGCAGATACCACCTTTGATGCGCTAGTCCGCGCGGTTGAGAGCATGTATTGGAAGAATGCCGCCGAGTCGAGAGTCCCCTACATTCCCCTTGTTACTACTGGCTGGGATAAGCAACCCCGTAAGGATAACCCTGTATCATGGGAAACCGGGCATTCATATCATACCCAAACAGTGTTTCCGTCGACCGCCGAACCTCACGAGATTGCGTCACACTTGGAAAGGGCTTTGACATTCGTCAGGGGCAACAGGTCAGTATGCGAGGCGAATGCCGTTATCATATACTCTTGGAACGAACACGATGAAGGAGGTTGGCTGGTTCCGACATGGGTTCGCGACGATGCACCGAACACCGCACGGCTTGATGCGATTCGGGGCATACTCGGGCCTGATGATAAGAGAGCCCAACAAGCCGCTCCTGCCGACACGCTACCGCGCGCGGCAGAGCGGTGACGTTCGCACACATTTGAGAGGACTGGATGACAAGACCGAACGTGATATTCATTCTAGCTGACGATATGGGATATGGCGATTTCGCCTGTTTCAACTATGGCCTGACCAAGACGCCGCATCTCGATGCCCTCTTGTCAGAAAGCGTCAGCCTGACCCAGCATTACTCTGCCTCGGCATTGTGCGCGCCGGCGCGGGCAGCACTGTTGACAGGGCGTTACCCGCACCGTACCGGTGTCATTGATACGATATGCTTGAGTAGGTTGGACTGCCTGGCTACCCGGGAGGTAACCGTAGCCGACTACTTCAGGAACGCTGGTTATAGCACCGGATGTGTCGGTAAATGGCACTCAGGCAACGTGGAGCAGAAGTACCATCCCAATTCACGCGGGTTCGATGAGTTTGTCGGTTTCCGTGCGGGATGGTGGCATTACTATGACTGGCGCCTGGATTACAATGGCCGCTTCGAGGAATCGGACGGACGGTATCTCACAGATGTCTTCACCGATGAAGCCGTCTCGTTCATTCAGAGACATCACAATGAGCCATTCTTTCTACATCTGGCCTACAACGCTCCTCACGGACCTCTTGAAGTTCCGGAAGAAGATCTTGCTCCTTTCCTCGAAAGTGGACGCCACAATAAGGGCGTCAGCCATGTCTATGCGATGATCAAGCGCATGGACGCCGGAATCGGTCGTGTACTGGCAACACTTGAAAAGGAAGGGATCAAAGACAATACCATTGTCATCTTCACAAGTGACAACGGCCCGCAGTTCGGCTGCGGCGATGACGACTGGCGTCAGGACCGTTTCAATTGCGGCTTCCGCGGTTCGAAGGGCAGTGTCCATGAGGGAGGCATTCGTGTTCCACTCCTGATCAGGTGGCCCAGCGGCCTTGAAGGGGGCAGGCACTTTCACGACCTGGTACATTTTACGGACTGGCTGCCGACGTTGGCCGCCGCCGCGGGCATTACGCTACCCAATGATGTGCCGCTCGACGGCCAAAACGTGCTGCCGGCCTTGCGCGGAGACGGCAAGGCCAAGCTTAACCCCAAACGCTTCTGGCAGTGGAGCCGGGGGGTACCAGTTATTACGCATAATGCCGCCATGCGAGATGGCGACTGGAAATTGGTCAGGCCCGGTGTCGAACTCGCCAACTGCATGAAGACGAAGGGATGGGATAGGGATCTGCGTCTCTATGCCGATGTCGATCTCAACCCGGAGAAGTATATCGATGGCGTGCCCGAAGCCACTGGCTATCCGCCGTGTGTAGGGGTGAAACCAGATCCACCACTGCTGTTCAACTTGGCGTCAGATCCTCTTGAAACAACCGATCTCTCCGACAAGCACCCAGAAAAAGTCAACCGAATGTCGCGTGAACTGGAGAACTGGTTTGAAGATGTTGAAAAAGATCGAAGAACGATCAAGGACAAGCCATACCGTTGTGCTGAAGCATTCTTGAGCGAACCAAGCGCTGAAGGCGACGCGTTAAACCGCGCGCCTTAGCTTGGGGATCGTATCGGGGTCTGTCCCAATAACATTATAATAAATGTGCATAAAAATCTAAAATAAGCCTTGAATATTGGTGTTGTTTGAATAATTTAAACCGAGGAGCCAGTTTCAAAACTCCTTCACCTGCCATCAGTGATGATATGCACCTGGCCGCGGATATTCAGGATTTCGACATTGCAGGAGTATGCGTCTTTGATGTTTTCGGAGGTGATGACTTTTTCCGGGTTGCCGCGAGAGACGATATTTCCTTCCTTCAGCAGGACAAAGGTTTTCATGAATGTCGAGAGCAGTTGTATGTCGTGCGACACCAGTACGATCGAGAGTCCTTTCTCGGAATTGAGGCGTTTGAGGTGATTCATCAGATGGAGCCCGTGGCCTATATCGAGCTGGGAGGTTGGCTCGTCAAGCAGCATTATCTCGGGTTCCTGTGCCAGGGCGGCGGCCATCCTGACAAGCTGTTTCTCACCGCCGCTGAGCTCGTTGAACTGTTTCTGCGAAAATCGCAGGACATCCATTTCCTCCATGGCGGTGTCAACTGCGGCAATATCCCCGCGTTTCAGAGCGGAAAACCGCGAGATCCGCAGAGACCTGCCCATCTCGACCACCTGTCTTGCAGTGAAGGGCAAGGGAGAGAACACGTTCTGCGACACCACTGCCATTGTCCGTGCCCTCTGTGAATGGGATATTTCCCTGATATCTGATCCTTTGACAAGGACTCTGCCTGAATCTGGGCGGATATAGCCGCTGAGTATCTTCAATGCGGTAGACTTCCCGGCACCGTTAGGGCCGATCAGGCCGGTCATGCAGCCTTCATCGAAAGCGATGTCGAAACCTGAAAGTGTATGCATCCCGCGTGAATACGAGAACTCCACCGCCTCAGCCTTGAGGATGCTATGTTCAAGACTCATTTTCACGCCTCGTCATATTATTATCCTCACCGTGAAGACGCGCTTTTGCGGTTGATCAGCCACAGGAAGAAAGGGCCGCCGAGGCATGCGGTTATCACGCCTACCGGAATCTCGTGCGGGTACATCGCGGTCCTGGCGAAGGTGTCGCAGACCATCAGGAACATCCCGCCGCAAAAGAACGCCAGCGGGAAAAGGCGCCTGTGGCAGGCGCCGGAAAGATGCCTAATCACATGCGGGACGATCAGGCCGACAAAGCCGATTATGCCCGAAAGAGCCACTGCGGATGCCGTCAGGAGCGATGCGGTGCAGAGGATGATCAGCGACGATGCCCTGGGTGAAATTCCAAAATGGAACGCGGCCTCCTCTCCCATCGAGAGGATGTTGGCGTCACGCCCGAAAAGGAACAACAGCCCGCCGCACAGGAAGGCAAAGGCAAACACTGTATATAGAAGTTCAGGGTTGTTGCCGTCAAGGCTCCCCAACATCCACCATGTCACCGTGTGCAATGTCTGTATGTTCATGACGGAAATCATGAACATCAGCAGGCTGGAGCATACGGTGCCGACGACTATACCGCTGAGGAGCACGTTGACGGAGTACTCGCTCCCGGCGCCCCGTGCAAGGGACAGGACACATGCCAGGACAAGTATCGCTGCGGCAAAGGAGCACAATGGTATGAATACGCTGCTCACAGCGGCAAGCCCAGAGGCGATGGCCAGCGCGGCGCCGATGCTCGCGCCGCCGCTAATCCCGAGGATATAGGGCTCGGCCAGCGGATTGCGCAGAACGGCCTGGTAAGCCACCCCCGCCATGGACAGTGAGGCGCCCACGACGAAGGCCGCCAGCAGCCTGTACATCCGCAGACGCAAGACGGGACTGATGTCGCCGCTAAAGATGGCCAGCGGGTTGTAAAAGTTCCCTCCAACACCAAGGCAAAGCAGAAAACATACCGCCAACAGCACGGCAAGACCAACGAAAAGAAACACCCGTCTATCTGTCATCGAAGCTCACTGGACAATGATTTTCCTGAGCATGGCTATGCCCTCGATTATCCTGGGACCGAGACGATATATCAGATCGTCGTCCAAGTCAACATAGATTCGGTCGTTTTTAACGGCTGATATTTTTTCCCACCCCTTACGCCGCTTGACATCCGCTTCCCTGCCCGTGCCCATTGCGGGGCATATGATGATCTCAGGGTCGCTCTCGAGTATCCATTCAACGGAGCAGTTGAAGTATTCCTCAGCGCGGCCAGCGGCGATGTTCACGCCTCCAGCATACTCGATCAGATCGTTGATGAAGGACTTGCCTCCGGCGGTCATGTAGGGACGGTCCCATATCTCGAGGTACACTCTGGGCCTGCCGCCCTCCTGCTCCTTGTTCAGGCTCTTGAACTCCTTCAACTCTCCCTGGAACCTCATTGCTTCGGAAACAGCCTTTTCGCGGCAATCGAAAATCCTCCCGATGGCCTCAAGGCATACAAAATAGTCCTGAAGGGTCGAGCCGGGAAGCAGATGCACCTCGATCCCGAACTCCTCGAAAGTCCTCTGGACCGCCGGAGTCGCAAGAGATGTAGCGATCACCGCGGTGGGCTTCAGTGCAAGGATTTTCTCCACCGACGGCTTGCCCATCGCGCCGACGACCTCTATCCCGCTGACCTCCGCAGGATAGTCGCAAGCAGAACTCCGGCCAACCAGCTTGCTTTGCTCGCCAAGGGAAAAAACCATCTCGGTAAGACTCGGGGAAAGCGACACCACACGGGGAACCCGGGCATCGCCAAAACATGACCCGAAATGCAACATAACAAAATAAGCCAGCAGAAAACGCCTCATCCCCGATATACCCCTGTTATCATCATGCCGCCGCCTACATCCATCACGACACTCAAACACAAAACAGTCTGCCTGTCGTCGGACACATATTGGATCTGATACGCAGATATCCTTTGATCTTTCCTGATAGATGTCATCTGGAAAAAATCCTTCTGCGATACCGTCTCGAGGTTCGACACGGCGCTGTCAACCAAAAAGGGCGGAAGCCCCGAGAAATATCCCATTACCCCTTCGACACCGCCTCTCCTGAACTGCGCAAGGAACTCCCTGCATGCACGGTCAACCATGGTTGCGTCATAGGAGCCCCGGTCAATCTCCACAATTGAATCCATAGAGACCAAGGGCTGCGGCATGATCCACAAGGAATACATGTACCATCCTGCAGGAGCCATTAGAACCAAGGCGGCACAGGCCCCCAAAGAATACAAGACAGCTCTTGAAGCCGCATGCCTCTTCCTTGAACGCACAACTCCTTCCGCAGCAGCAGCCTTTTTCTCCATTGCCCTTGTCTGCACACGAACCTTTTCCTTTTGCAGGTTCACCGCCGACTTCTCGGCATTCTGCTTTCTGGTGGATGCCACAGTCTTGTTCAACTCACGCAGATCAGATATCTTCATCGCTCGCTCTCCTTTTAATATGATCCTAACAACTCAGAAGGGATCGAAAAGTGTATTGTCCTGATGCTCGCCGAACCAGCCAAGATTCAGTTTCTCCCAGTTGCTCCCGTTGCTGAACTGTATCGGAGGTGACGACACATGCCCATCAACCCAGCCGACATTCGCCGTCCTACCGTGCCTGAAATGTATAGTGGGCCATGCAAAGCCCCACGCAGGCTGCGGCTCCATGCCATTGACATAAAGGGGGGATTTCGAGAATGAGTTCTCAGCCAGCCTGCCGGCATCGGCATTCCCCTGGTGGTTGCCAGCCGTGTCCACCACGCAGGCGCTGTCCGTGAACATCACTGTCTCGGCGGCATTCCTTATCTCCTGGAGCGCAAGCCCCTCGCTTTTAGACTCGTCACCCCATGCATTGGCCACGAAATACATACGGCTGCCGATGCACTCGTTGTAGCCGTACCCCCCTCCACCCTTCTCGTATGCAGGAAGGTCAAAATCTGTCATAATCTCCAATGTCGGACAACGCTTCACCTCGCCTGACTTTGATATGTAGTTGTACAACCCCGACCTCGCGAAGTCGAAATCTGAACTCAGATCGGCCGACGACCTCACCCCGTGCCATCTGATTAAGTTCCCGGCATCAGGGGAGGCCGCCACCAGCTTCCCGTAGTCGTTGGCATACAGCAGATTAGCCTTCGTCAATTGTGAAATGTTATTCACACAATAGGATCCTCTCCCGCTCTCGCGGGCCATTGCAAGCACCGGAAGCACCATCGCCGCAAGCAAAGCTATTATACCTATGACCACGATCAGCTCGACCAAGGTGAACCGATTTGCTCCCGGCTTACGTCCTCGCGAGGCCTCACCGGACACGGTCGCCAGACTGGATACTCCGGTTGCAGACACCAAAAGCTCGATGATCGTTAAGGTTTCGGGGCTTTGCCTGTCGTCCAGGCCGGGGCGGGGGGAAGCACATTCTCTCTCGGTTCTCATTCTCTGCCTCTGCATGTGTTGCGCGCACTAAAACTATATCAGTGCCTTCGCATCACCGGCAAACGACAGAAGAAAACTTATACGATAATGTCCTTCAGCCAAATCCCTGACGCGGAGACACCACGACTACTGTCGCCTACAGGAGTATCTGGCTTCAGCTCCTAAGAGCCTCACAGTGGCGCGACCGCCTCCGATTCACACGGAGTTCCTCCAGCCAGCAACAGCAGCGAATCTACTACTCCAAGGAAGATACGCAAACAAAAAAGATGCCGTCTACCGCATTTTTGCAGGATTTTACGTTTTTTTTGAGTTTATTTTTGGAACGAGCCCCCGAGGGGTAATTTTTTCATATATACCGAGCCAATTTCAAAACTCCCGTGGCCGCACGGCTTGCCATTTTGGATGCGAGGCCACGCCGATGCGAAAGTGG
>CAZANS010000067.1:0-9694 GCA_964486565.1 uncultured Victivallales bacterium | reverse complement strand
GGACGCAATCTGTTGAGATCTTCTGGTGATTCGGTCAACTACTCTTAATGCATACTCAGGGGAATCCTGAGCAATATATGCATAAATTGCATCAAGGTGCCCCTCCGCGGTTTCTGTCCAGTGAACGTTCATTGAAGGGAATACTTTCTGCGAACGGCATCTACATCTTTAGTGCGACTTGCTTTACTGTCTTCAAGTCCGCGTTCGATCGTCTCCCTAACGTAAATTTCATGCATCAAATCCTCCCATGTAGCAGTTGGCGGTAAGCCGTCTACAAGTTTGTATGCATCTTCCTTGATCATTGTCGCTGGCATTTTAATCTCCGGGTCATTAAATCATTAAATTTATTCACTAGAATGCGTTTTGGGTGAATTTCAAATGGAGTTAGGCAGATTTTGGAGATTTGCATGTACGAGCAGGAGGGGGGCACGCCACGAAGTCTTGCTCCACGTCTGAGCCCGGCGAGGGCGGGTAATGCAGTGATGCCGTGATGCCGTAGAACAACCAACAACCAGTAATCGGTGCATTTATAACTTGAGCACTTCAGCACTTCAGCACTTCAGAACTCCAGAACTTCCCCATCCTGCCCGCTAATCTACGCGAATCAACGCTAATAATACAGAATTTATTTAGGGTTTTGAGTTTAGGATTTCTACTAGATGGTGCGAGTTCAACTTCCTTGCGGTACGGATATCTGGACTTTGGAGTTGATGACCTTGCTTTTGCCGGTATAGATGAAGATTGCGGCCCATAGGGTCTGCATGGTTAGGATCAGCTCGATGCTGGCGAGTGTCTGGAGTCCTTTTATGACATCGGGTGCCGGGGTGCTTTCTGGACTGGGCATCAGGGGGATGACGACGAGGCAGTAGATTATTCCGGCGATGCCCATGATCTGGTATGCGGAGATTTTGCCTTTTCCGCGGTAGTCTGCCCTGAAGAACTCGCTGAGGAGTCTCCATCCCTGTGTGCAGACCAGGCATGCGACAGCGGAGAGCCTGAAGTATCCTTCGAGGAAGAGCCATGAGCATCCGAGTCCGACGATGGCGAATACCATCGAGGTGACGGCCTGAATCGGCAGGAGCTTCTGCCCTTCCAGGGAGCTTTCGTAGACGGCTTTTTTTGTTTTGCCGAGGAAAATGAAATGTCTGGTGCTGAATATTTTTTGTGCGATCGGGCCGCAGTCCGCGAGTTTTTTCCCGTAGCAGCAGCCGAAGCTCAGACATGCCAGCCTGCCGAGGCTCTCGCCGAATGCGTAGGCCATCGCCATCGCCGCGAGCACAGCCACGCTGTCAGCTTTTATGCCCGCAAGTTTTTCAAGCAGTTCGGATATGCCCAGCGTGATCCATGGGCCCAGTGTCACTCCGACGAATGCCGCGCCGCCTACGGTGAAAGTCGTGGATTTCCCCTCGACCAGCCCGGCGACAATCCTCGATGCGGGGACACATATCGCCAGCAGCGGTAGCATGTAGTAGATACAGGCGTATGCCGGAAGCCCCGCCGAGCCCGAGAGCACTATGAAAATCGCCAGACCGAAGACATAGCTGCATGCCGAGAAGAATCCGTAGTATGTGAAGGTCATGGCCTTCCATGCGCCGCCGGGCTCCTTGCTTGCAGGTACGGAGGCGAGCACCTGCCACTCCTCCCCGGTAAGGTGACGGAAGCCCCAGTTGAACACCAGCCCCATCAGCAAGGCCGTGCAAATTATGAAGACAGCGTTGTCCATTATCGTCTCCTGACATGCGCTATTGTCGAGCGTACTGCGACATCTGTCTCCACGAGCGGCTGGCCGAAGC
Source organism: uncultured Victivallales bacterium (assembly GCA_964486565.1). Taxonomy (GTDB): domain Bacteria; phylum Verrucomicrobiota; class Lentisphaeria; order Victivallales; family JAADHT01; genus JAFGFR01. The sequence goes on along the minus strand of CAZANS010000067.1, from coordinate 7,901 downwards.
CATGGCAGAAACGCCCCTTGGCATCAGCCCGACGCATGTTTGCAAGGATGTCGTCGCAGAAACAAACCTTGTCCTTCTCGAATATCAGTATGTCAACTGAGCTGCCGGGCCTGTAGAGGCTCTTCGGGCGCCCCTTCTCGACAAAAAGCCCCTCGCAGACGTCAGCAGGGTCGGCATAGCCGTGCTGTGAGTAAGCTTGTTTTATATCTCCTATCATCAGGGCAGTCACTTCAATCATTGCGACCAGCCCGACCCGGCTGCCCCCTTCGACATCTGTGTCAATCACCGTCACCATCCTTTTGTTCTTGGAATATGGCGTTGCCAATGTCACCACTGCTGCCGGGTTGCAGGAGTTGCAGGCACCGTCTATCGGGTAGATATCCAGGATTTTGCCTGATACCGGGAAGTGGTTGTAGTGGTACTTGTCGGGAGTGAGTCGGCAGACGGCGAAGTCGCCACCGGCGAAGGCCGAGAGCCATTTGGGCTTGTCCGGGGAGAGCAGATCCTCGAAGGAGAAGAACTTGTCCTTGATGAAAAGCGCGCTGGTCTCGTTGAAGGAGCCCGCCAGGATTCTTGAGTCCGCAGGGGAGACCACGGCATCGGGGGAACTGTCCATGGGCCTGAGTGTCCAGTACTTGATCTGCCTCTCGAAGATTCTTCTGGCTGTCGTGTAGTATTCAGGGGGCTCGACGCACTCGCCGAGGTTTATGCCCAGTCCATGCACGATCTTGCCGGGGCTGGTAAGGCGCATGCCTAGAGGGATGTCGTAGTTCAGGAAGCCCAGCATCTTGGAGAACCTTTGTGATACGAGTGCATTGAAAAGAGAGCTGGAGCTTTCCCTCGCGCCGCAGTATATCATGCTGACAAGCCTGTCGGCGAAAAGCTTCTCGGTAACCACTTCAGAACTGCCCCTGTCTATGTACTGGTGCGGAAAATCGAACATCATGTAGCCTATCCTCAATACTTGTTGTTCGAGTGGGACTCGATGATCGCGAGTGACAGGAGGAGGCATCTTGCCAGCTCCTCCTCGGGGAGGTTTTCATCGAGCAGCGGTTTTTTTATCTTTTTGAAGAATGCGTAGGTGTTTTCGCCGTCCATGAGCTTGCCGATCTCCTCGCTCAGCCCGGATTTGCCGAATCCGTTGGCGTAGTCAATGTTGCGGCAGTCGTCGGCTAAGACCTCGAGCGCCTCCTTGAGGTGACTTATCCTCAGGACATCTCGGTAGTACTTCTCGGACATGGCGTTGTATTCATTAGCCCTCAGGCTCAATGGGTTTTTTATCCCGGCCATGCCGCAGATCTCCCGGGTTAGTTTTGCGCTGACGGAATGATCGGCCGGCATCTTGACGCATTCCTCGATGCGCCGGACGCTGTCGTGAAGGTCCATCATCTCGATGAGGTCTGCCGCGTCCTCCTTGATCACATCTATCAAAGCCTCCTGATAATGCCTGGTATATGCGCGCAGGTAGTTCGGGTATCTGCTGCTCTGGCGCACCTTTTTTGAACGCGACACGATTTTAAGCAGGAGCGAATCTTTGACCTTCTGGTGCACAAAGAAGGTAGGCAGGCCGATAGCGCAGCCGAAGAATATCTGCCGCCGCGAGCTTTCTACATCGGGGGTGTCGGCTATATCCTCGTGTTTTATCTTGCCTGAAAGCACGTACTTGTATGCCAGCGCGGTGATCAGGAGCTGCATGTCCGCCGCGACGGCCATGTCGTCCCGGAGGCTGTGGAACAAACTGTAGAAACGCCCCTCGAATCCGGAGAAACCCATCACCGAGTGCTGCCTCAGCTTGTACAGCAGATACAGCGACATGCGCGAGTCGAAGACACCGCAGTCCTGCAGGTCGTTCTTGAGGCGTGTGTCGTTGCCGAGCATGCCGTCGAGCGCGGGATTCTCGTCCGTGCTCATCAGTGCCACGAGATAGTCAATAAGCCTGAAATCCGGGATGTAGTCGCCCTTGAGCAAGAAGAGTCTGCTGATTTTGGAGTCCAGCCATTGCGGCCCGTAGGGGCGGAAAGGATGGCCGAGGAATTTAAGCTGCGCCTTTTTCTTCCAGCGCCTCCAGATCATCCTGAGATGTGTGAAGTCCAGCTCGTGCGAGAGGAATCCGAGGATTTTTTCCGGGTGGAAATCCTCGAAGTCCAGCCTGTATGGCGCCGCGCTGCAGGTTCCGACGAACAGGGGCAGGAAATGCTCCACGATCTTTATGACCAGGTCGCCCAGGTGTTTTTCCTGGGCCGCGCCGAAGTCCTGGTGCCCAGCGGCGAGTATCCCGGAGAGCTTCCTGCTGCCGAGGCTGATGTGCGTGCCGTTGTTTGCCAGACTTATGTTGGAGGTGTTCGGCATGACGACGAGGTCGTTGTTTATGATCCCCGCCTCCCTGAGCTTGTGGATGGTGTTTAGATGGCTTCTGGACATCACGCGGTGGCAGAGGCCCATGTATTCCATCTTCTCCTCGCCTTTGTCCCATCCTGAGAGGCAGGGGCTCATGAAGAGATTGCGGTAGAAGGAGTCGGGGATGAGTTGGTTCAGTTGCTTCTGCCTGACTGGGGGGTGCGGGGCGAAGTACAGCTTGATCATCTGACCGCCGGCGGAGGTGTTGAATTTTTTGTTGGCATAGGCGACAAGGAGCTGGATGACCAGAAATCTTTGCAGTGTCTCTCTGGCGGCCGCCTTGCCCATGCCTCTGGACTGTTTCATGGGGGACACGTAGAAGGAGTGGATTTCAGGTGATGTATTGTCGTTGAGGAAGTGGTCGAGCAGTCGTTCGCCGGTTTTTCTCAGGTTGCTGTTGCGAAATTCGCAAAGGCCGATGACATCTGCGAGCGCGAGTTTGAGTATATAGCTTACTGGCAGGCTCAGTTTGCCCTTGTAGTCGAAACTCTTCCAGTCGGCTCGTTTCCCTTTTGATGGGTCGTTTTTATCGGCGAGCAGGTCGCGTTCGAGCACGGACTCGGCATAGGCGTTCAGCCGGCTCCGGGGAAAGCTTGCCCAACTGCTCTCCCAGACATTCTGATCGTTGCAGGAGATATAGTCATCGAGCCTTTTCTCGCAGCGCTGTGGCATGTCGCCTGAATGCACCCTGCGCCTGACGTTCTTGAAGAAGCTCGAATCCTTGATCCTGCATGGCAGGTCAACGTCTTCGGCGCGTCCTTCTATCGCGGTCTGGAATTCGTTTTCCACCCCGATGGAGGCATCGTCAACGGAAAACGGCAGCGATGCGGCGAAGTTGTCGGGAGACGACTCGTCTATACCTAGCGCAAGCTTTATCTTTTTGAGACTCTTGTTAATATCTCAGCCCTTCCTGCCTTTGAACAACATATATTCCCAGAAACAAAAATACGCCTTCCTGATGTCAGTATCGCAATCTTTCAGCCTTTTTTGCAGTTCCGGCAGCAGTTGTCCCTTCATTTTCACGTGGTTTATCTCCATCCACCGGCGGAATGAGCCCCAGCGGGTGGCATGGAAATCTACCGCCGAGAGTATCCCTCCTTTCCTGAGATCCTCGCATGCGCAGTCCAGCACGTTTCGGCAGTCGGGTAGCATGGAGAGCATGTATGAGCACAGCACCAGGTCGAAGCTTCCCGGCTCCAAAGGGACGGAGTAGCACATTTCCAAAAGATTGACTTCCCCTGGCAGGTTTTTCCGGGCCACCTTGAGCATGTCCTCCGAGATGTCCACGCCAGTCAGCCGCGCCCCGGGGAAACGCTTCCCGAGCAGCTTGAGATTGCGACCCGTGCCGCAGCCGATCTCGAGAATATTCCTTATCTCGGATTCCCCCTTCACCCCCGTCACGGCCTCGTCCCTGCCGAAAAGGAAAAGCCACCTGGTGATGTCGTATATGCGTGAGTGCATCCGGTAGTACCTCTGGAGTGTCGCGGAGTTCGCATCGTCACTCGACTTTGCTGTGATGCCTGTTGTCCTCATAGCACCTCCGCCATGTGGAAGCTACCGTACGTCCCAACACGGTCGCGACGGTGGAGCAAACTTGTCAAATCCTCATGAAACTTCAACATGCCTGTGTCAACATCGCCTAGAAAAGCCAGATCCGTGCCCGCGCTCCTCAGAAGTATCCTGCTGCCTTTGGATGAGTTCTTCAGTATCTCCGCCCATTCATCCTTCAAGGCTTCCGGATTGTGCCATGCCAGCCAGTCCTGGTGGTCCAGCAGCACAAAGTGCGTGTAGCACCCGGGGTTTTTCATCAAAAAGTCCGTGTAGCTCATGGTGAAGCAGCGTATCTTGTCGGCATGTTCTTTCAGGAACTCGAAATTCTCCTTCTTGAGGTAGTTCGGGCAGCATTTGCGCTTGTAGCGCCCCTTGAAATAGACACGCCAGAAATAGTTGTCCGAGACCGGTATCTCGGTGAATACATGCCGTATCTTGTCCCGGACGTATCCCTCAAGCCCGCCGGGATACTTCTCGCTGATAAACAACGTCCTGAATGTTTGTTTTTTACTAATTTTCACTTCTACTGCATCCTAAAGCTAGTGTTAATCATAAATCTACACACGAAAGGTTAGCGCGGTGTTTGCAGCAGGTTAGCTTTTCGCGAATCTTTTTCCCGTGAGGAACGGCGTGAATCGCATCCGAACGGTGATATTTACACCTACGAGCGGATTACAGCCTATGGAGCCAGTTTCAAAACTCCTCGTGGCCGCGCGGCCTGCCATTTTGGATGCGAGGCCACGCCGATGCGGAAGTGGGCATACCTGCCTAGTCTTTCTTGCTGCATCTGGGGTTGCAATACCGGAGTGTTGTCTTATATTAGGGTTCGGTTTTCCATAGATGTAGCTATTTAAGGAGGAGGTGGCGGTCATGCTGGGTTATCAAGAGCTTCTGATCATTTTCGTTTTGGTTCTTCTGTTTTTCGGTGGGCGGAAGATTCCGGAGGTTGCCCGCGGCCTGGGCAAGGGGATACGAGAGTTCAAGAAGGCGAAGGACGAGATAGCCGGTTCGCTTGAAGGGGTTCCGGATGCCGATCCGCCGGAGGGTGCCGAGGCTACGGCTGCGAGTGTCGCGGCAGGGAATTACGCCGACTCTGACGAGCCGGTCAAGGGCAAGAAGGCGAAGAAAAAGAAAAAGGATGGGAAGAAGAAGAAAAACAAGAAGTCCTCTGAAGGCTTATGAAGACACTTGACGATCTCAAGGTATTTTTCCACTCTGATTTGAAGGTGACGGTAGACGGGCTTGAGAGCCTCAGGCGTGGTTTATGCCGGCGGCTTTTGGTTATCGGGCTTGTCTGCGGCTTTCTGATGTTTGTCGGGCTTGTCCTTGGTATGCTGATCGAGCCTTCTGTTGGTTTTTTTTCGTTTTTCGGGTGCCTTGTTCTCGGGGTGGTCTGCTATTTTGTTTTGGTGCATTCCGATCTGAAGAGGTTCAAGCACGAGTTCAAGCGAAAGGTCATCGGGGGTATTGTCAAGTTCATAGACCCCAGCCTTGAATACACTCCGACAGGCTTTATCCAACAGGGTGTTTACATGCAGAGCACTCTTTTCAATATGAATCCCGACCGTTACCGCGGCGAGGATCTGGTCAGGGGAAGGATAGACAACACCAACATCGAGTTTTCAGAGATACATTCCGAGTATAAGACCCATACTACTGACAGCAAGGGGCGCAGGCAGACCCAGTGGCATACCATCTTCAAGGGGCTTTTCCTTGTTGCCGACTTCAACCGGAATTTCCACGGCACCACTGTTGTGCTTCCCGACTTTGCTGAGAAGGCCTTCGGTTTTCTGGGCAAGATGTTGCAGAAGTTCAACATTGCCCGTTCAGGGCAGCTCATCCAGCTCGAGGACCCGGAGTTCGAAAAACTCTTCGTCGTATACGGCAGCGACCAGATCGAGGCGAGATACATATTGACCACCAGCATGATGGAGCGTTTGACCCAGTACCACCGCAAGGCCAAGGGCATGACCGGGGGCAACATCTTCGTGGCATTCACCGGGCGTAAGATCTTCGTGGCGCTGTGGTGCCTGAAGGACCTGTTCGAGCCGAGGTTCTTCTCGAAGAAGGACAGTTTCATCCTCATCCGCGAGCATTTCGAGTTCCTGACGCTTGCCACAGGGATAGTCTCCGAGCTGAAGCTCAACGCGAAGATCGTATGAAGTTGCGAATTTTGCAGAAACGCGGGGATGCGTGAATTTTTTTCTTGCCTTATCGGTTGCGGGCATTATATTAGTATAGTGAATTGTTTGCCTGGTGCTTGATTCAAGGAGGAAAAGGATGACTAGAATCAATGTTGTTATGCTGGTGTGCCTTGGTTTTCTGATGGTGTCATGCCGCACGACCTTCACGCCGGAGGTTGAAAGTGTGTTGTCGAAGATGCTGGAGAAGGTTGATCCTGGCAGGAGGCTGGAGACTTTGGAGTCCCAGGAGGTCACGGGCAATTTCCGGCGTTCTTCCACCGACCGCGGCGCGACGATGACCATCAAGGGGGTGAGGCCGGACAAGATCCGGACCGACATCGTGATCCCCGGCGAGGTGACAATTGTCCGGGCGTTCGACGGTGAGACAGGCTGGGAGTACACGACGAGAAGCGGTTTCCGCGAGCTTGTCGGGCATGAGCTTTCCGGAGTAAAGTTCCATGCATTGACGGTCATCAACCTCAGGCTTCCCGGAAAGCTTTCCTCTGATATCCAGATTGATGGAGAGGCAACGGTCATGGGTGTCAAATGTATCCGGCTGGTATGCACTCCGATCGGGGAGCTGGGGGATCGCCCCTTCATCCTCTTCGTTGACAAGGAAACCTTTCTCTTGAACAAGCGTGTCGAGGAGCACGGTAGCCAAGAGGCAGGGTTCTTCACCGTCAGCACGGTGTTCGGGGACTACTGGGACTTCGACGGTGTCCTGATGCCACGCACGATGATCTCTCAGGTGCATGACCAGGTGATGGAGTTCGATGTCACCTCGGTGAAGTGGAACGAGAGTTTCCATCCCTCGACCTTCTCTCCCCCTGAAAAACTCAAATAATACGTTAAAAGGCAAAGGATGAAGACCCAAAGATTCGAGAGGACAATTTGCACCGGGGCGATTTTCGTGCTGGCGCTCTTTTTTGGCGCATCCCTTCATGCGGAACAGAAGGTGAAGGCCTTGACTCTGGCCGACGGAACCGTGCTGAAACACCCTTATGTAATATCGCATGACCCTGCTGCGTTGGAGATAGGCCATGACAACGGCATACAGAGGGTTCGGCTTGCCGAGCTTCCTGTGGAGATACAGCAGGAATATGGTTATTCCGCCGCCCAGGCGGAGAAGTTTGAGGAGGCGCAGGCTGTCAGGAAAGAGCAGTTGGCAGAGAAAAAGGCCGCGGAGGCCGAGAAAAAGCAGAAGCAGGACGAGGTGTTCGATGCCCAGAGGCTGTCGGCCAACATCAATCATATCGAGGACGAGATAAAGAAGACCCGGCAAAGCATCGAGGATCTGAAGAACGAGATCCCCAGGCTTGAGAAGCAGCAGAACACATTTCTGGACATGTCCGTGGAGCTTGCCGGCAAGTCGGTTTCCGGGGATTCCGACAGACGTGGGGTCTACACGTGGGACGGGGGGTATATATCCACCGGTTCCAGCAGCGCGGGGTTAAGAGCCGAAAGGACCAAAAGCCGCAAGGTCAAAGATCTTGACGACCAGTACGCCAATGTCACCAAGGAGCTGAAAAAGACCCAGCGCGACCTCGAGAGCAAGCAGGACTTGCTCCTCAGGCTCGATAAGCAGGTCAAGAGGCTCAAACAGGTCGAGAAGCCTGCCGAACAGCCCTAGCTCGCTTCCAGCAGCAGCTTTGCGCCGTGCGAGCAGGACTGCTTGACACTCTAGAGTTAAAGTACCGCAGGGGAGAGAGGAAATTAACTCGATAGGCGGAATTCCTTTGGTCGGCGGCTTGATCAAAGGGCTGAAAAGCT
>CAZANS010000066.1:0-9719 GCA_964486565.1 uncultured Victivallales bacterium | reverse complement strand
GTCGATTTCACCTGGGTAGACACGACGGTCGTCACCGCCAGGGCGGGCTTCAAGAACCGTTATGGACAGGACATTCCGACCTTGCTCTACCTCAACAGCCGCGAGGGCCAGCCGTGCGATGCGGTGGAGTTCTTCCTGGACCAACGCCCCGTAGCCGCCATCGGCCGCCCCACCGCCAACGTCGACACCAACCCCGAAGGCATCCTGCGGATCGGCATCTGCTTCGTTGAGGAGAACGGCAAACCCGTGGCGAGGGTGCTGTCCCTGCCGGAACTGCCGGCCGAGGCCTTGTCGCTCGCGCCGGCGGGGTCGGATGCCTGGACGCTGAAGGTGAAGTGCGCGCCGGCGGGCCCCAGCCTCGGCGTCTCCATGCGCGTCACGGACAACACCGAATTCAAGTTCTCCTCCACGCCCATGTTCTTCCTGACCAGCCGCCGGGGCACCGGGCAGGAGCCGATGGGATTTGTGCAACTGGGCGAGAAGGACGAAGGCGTGCTGTATCGGATTGGGTATTGATCGGTAATCGGTAATCGGTAATCAGTTAAATGATCCTCATTTTGAGTTCGCAGTAGTTACTACAGTGTCACTCAAGATAAGAATAGATCCACGGCACACTGCGGCAACTGCTTTATTTAGGTTCAAACGTGGATGATATTTGCTGGCATTTCAAGTGGGATCTGCATTGGTTTTTGGGGATTTGGTTTGGAATTGCTGTATATCGCCTTTTTTGCGGTGGATTCTGCCTGCCTGCACTCGATTATGGCGTGCAGTGTGGCGACTGCGAGTGTGCTTCCGCCGCGTCTGCCCTCGACTACGATGTGTGGGATGTTTGTCTTGCCCAGCAAGACCTTCGACTCGAGTACGTTTACGAAACCGACTGGCATTCCGATGATGAGTGGCGGGTTGATCTTTCCTTCGGTGCACATCCTTGCGACTCCAGCGAGTGCCAGCGGTGCGTTGCCTATCATTATGATAGCCGAGTCCAGGATGTCGCCAGCTTTATTCAATGATGCGAGTGCCCGGGTGGTGCCGTCTTGTTTGGCTTTCTCGGAGACGTCGGCATCGGAGATGTAGCAATTTATCGAGTCTTTAGAGTAGGAGGGGCAGATCTGTTGCAGCCTTGAAATTGAGATGCCGCTGCGTATCATGTTGGAATCGCAATATATAGGGCAGCCGGCGGCCAAGGCCTTGAGTCCCGCCCCGATCGGGCTGTGCGTGAACGCCAGATGGTTGCAGATCGAGAAATCCCCCGTGGTATGGATGAGCCTTCTTGCTATCTTCCACTCCTCGGGTGAAAAATTGGTGTTTGTGCATTCCAGCTCGATGATTCTGAAGCTTTCGGCCTCGATCTCCTCGGGGCGCAAATCCCATCTGACATCGGCTGCGGGTTCCGGCTTCATTTCGGGGCTTTCGTCGAGGTGGGCGAATGATTTCTCCCTTGCCTTTGAAATTATCACCGCCGCCCTGCGCATATCCTCCTCGTCAGGATGGGACTCTGCCGCATCGAACCTCCTGGCGCGCTCATCGTCCCATGAATGTGGAGACCCCTCAGGACGTGCCTTCATCCTCTGCACCATCTCGGGGTCCAGCCGCCCGTGGGAGACATACACGCCACGCACACGGCAAGCATCCATCAGGCCCTCGAGCCTGCCGCGGCAGACAAATGCGTGCTCCGAATCGGGCCATGCGCCGAGAGTGATGAAGATTCCCACATCCTTGTTCCTGCAGTTGCGCATGTACCTTTGCATAGGCATGTCGGGCCAGCCCCTGTAGATGCCGGTGCCAAGGACGATGAAGTCGTAGTCTTTCGGGTCCGGTGCCGAGGAAACCTCATGCAGCTCGCAGTCGGGTAGCAGGGCATCGTGGATCGCGGAGGCAAGCTTCATGCTGTTGCCTGTACTGCGGCTGGCATACACGACTAATGTCTTGCGCTTCATTTTACGGGTTTTCCTTTTGTGTTTCTTTTTCTTGGTTCGTTCGGGGCCATTACTTGACATTCTTCGAGTGTCTCAGCCCCGACACCGACGTGTTTTACTGAATATCTACGCTCCTCGCTTCCGGCAGACACGGAGCAGCGGGGTATGAAGTACGGTATGCCGTTGTCGTATATTATCCTGCTTCTTATGCCGAAGACCTCGTGGAGCACGTCCTCACGGATGACCTCGGAGGCCGTGCCGTCTATGAAAATCTTTCCGCCCCTCAACGCAATTATCCTATGCGAGTAGTGCGCCACGTGGTTCAGGTCGTGCAAGGCCATTAGAACGGTAGTCCCAAGCTCCCTGTTCATTTTGGCGATGAGGTCCATCACGTCGAACTGGCACTTCACGTCGAGGAATGTGGTCGGCTCGTCGAGTATCATCAGGTCCGGCTCCTGCGCGATGCACAATGCTATCCACGCGCGCTGCCTCTCACCGCCGGAGAGCGTGCTCACCTTCCTCATGCGCAGATCACCGAGACTTGTCAGCGAAATGGCCAGCTCGACGGGATCCTCTCCCTTTGAGTTCAGCTTGCCTGGCGTAGAGAATCGGTGCGGGAAGCGCCCGCAACAGACCAGGTCGTGAACAGTCATGTCCTCTGGCAGGTATCGGGACTGAGGGAGGAATGACATCTTCAGCGCCAGCTCCCTCCGGCTGTATGAATGTATATCCCTGCCGTCGAGCATTATCTTGCCGCGCTTGAACTTCTGTAGTTTCGCCACGGCTCTGAGCAATGTGGACTTCCCCGTGCCGTTGGCCCCGATCACTGACACGATCTCAGACGGACTGACAGCGAGTGAAATGCCGTCCAGGACATCTGGGCCGCCGTAGGAAACAGAAAGCGAGTCTATCTCAATTCTCATAATGCCTTCTTCCTGCTCAATAGGAAAAGGAAGAACGGCGCGCCGAGCAGAGCCATCATGATTCCCGCGGGGACTTCGACGGGCCTCATTATCAGCCTTCCCAGCGTGTCGCATGCCATCAGCAGCCCTGGGCTGAAGATTATACATGCCGGCAGCAGGAACCTGTGGTCCGAGCCGATGATCAGCCTCATCATGTGCGGCACGATCAGCCCGACGAAGCCGATCAGCCCGACGACACTGACAGCCGATGCTGCGAGCAGCGAGCTGAGCGCTATGAGCACTACCCTCGTACGTTCTACATTCAGGCCCAGGCTCGCGGCCATGTCGTCGCCAAGCATCAGTATATTGATTCGTCTTGCCAAGGTCAAGGACACGGCCACCCCGGCCAGAGAATAGGGCAGAATCATGTTCACGTGCCTCCAGGAGCGGGCGGTGAGGCTTCCGACCATAAAGTCAATCGTCCCCTGGATTCGGTCAGGGAACATGATCATTAGAGAGTTTGAGATTGCCGAGAGAAGGCTGGCCACTGCCACGCCGGCGAGGATCAAGTGCATGGGGTGGACACCCTGGCGCCAGGCCAGCATATAGATAAGAAAGGTGGTTATGACGGCGCCTGCGAATGCCGCTGGGACAAGAAGGTTGAAGTAATAAGGCATGACGATGATAACGATCAGCGCCCCGAGTCCGCCGCCGGCGCTGACGCCGATTATGCCTGGTGATGCGAGGGGATTCCTCATCACTGCCTGCAGTATCGCCCCGGAGACTGACAGTGAGGCTCCGACAAGGCAAGCCAGCAGAATCCTAGGGAATCGGACATGCCAGATTATCTCCGACCCGGGTTCGCTGCCGAAAGAAAAGACAGCCTTGAGTATGTCCGAGAAAGCAACATTCACAGCGCCCTGGGAAAGGCTGAAAAAAAACACCGACACAGTGAAGCACGCCAGGGCGATGAAGAAATAAATCCTGAAGGAAGTCCTTTGCTGTAGCTTCTGGAGTGGCGATAAGGTTTGCGCGGTTTCCGTCATCTGGGCTCTTTCGCCTCGTGCATGATGTTGTATAGTTGTTTGAATGCCTCGGGGTATCGCTCGTTGGCCTTGAAAAGGAAGAGCTCGTTGGGTAGGAAATGGATTTTGTGTTCTCTGACAGCCCTGAGAGACCTCCATACGGGATCCTCCGAAAGGTTTTTTTTCATTTTTTCGCGGATTCTCTCCTCGTCGCCCATTGTGGTGAAGAATATTATGTCCGGGTTCTCCTGGATTATCTTCTCCATGCTTAGGTCCACGCTTAATCTTCTCCCCGGCATGCGCAGGTTTTCCATGATGTTCCTGCCGCCAAGCAGCGAGGCGATCATAGCAGTGTTGGCGTTGTTTGTCTCGGCTCTGCTGGCCTTGGATGCCGAGGCGAACAGGCTGAGGAATCGCGGCCCCTCGCGGGACGGCACTGAGGCTATCAGATCGTCAATCTGCCTTATCACCATGGCGACATCCCCGCTCTCCTTAAGCTGCTTGCCGTTTATCCGCGAGAACAAATCGGCGAGACAAAGGAAATCGCTGTAGTTCTCGTAGTCCAAAAGGATTGAGCTGATGCCGGCCTTCTGCAGGATTTCGCGTGTTGCCCGGTGTTTTTCCATCCTTGACGACAGCAGTACCAGGTCGGGCTTGAGCGAAAGGATTTTTTCCAAGCTGGGGGCAGTTACGCCTCCGACCTTTTCCAGGGAGGAATAGGGTTCCTTTTCGAGCGAAGAGTGCGAGGTGTTCGGCATGGCGACAAGTTTTCCTCCTGCAAGATACCAGAGCGAGACGAAGGACGTGTAGCAGCTCACGACCCTTCCGGGCATCTTGCTTATGCGGACCGAATTGCCGTCTGCGTCTTTCGCAAGGACAGAGTTTTTGTCCTCTGAGATGACCAAGGCTCCAGATCGGAGGCTCTTTGAAGAGAATTCCGAGGCAGAAGCGATGCCGATGACCATGGCGCAGATCAATACGGCCATTAATTTATTTTTCACGCGGCAAACACCTTTAATTTATTATTGATACGCCGCCGCCACGGCATCCATGATTTCGGTGGCCATTGAGCGGTACCCGAAGACTGCCCTGTCGGACATTCTGGAGAAGCCGAGGATGTCATCGCGCAGCAGCCCTGACTGCCTCCATCTGTCCGCCACGGGCAGGGTTTTTTCGAGGATTTTTTTTGTTCTTCGCGGGTCGAGCTTTGCCGCATGGTGAAGATTGATTGAACGGCATTTTACAATCTGCCTGTTCAGCTCGAAGCAAACCTTTGACTCGGGCGGCAGCTTCCCGGCATAACTCAGCGGTTTTCTGTCTTCCTCCACCATCTTGCGATATTCGCAAAAATCCGATGTCTGCCTGAAGAAGTACCCGCCAGACCTGCCGCCAGACTTCATCCCGAACTGCAGGCATACGGATTTCCGGGCTCCCAGCTCGTTATGCGCGTTCCGTTCGCGGTGGTCCAGCGCGTAGTGGTGAACGGACAACCTCGCCGCGCCGGCGCTCTCCATCATATCCTGGCCGCTCTTGAACATGGCAAAGATCTCTTCATCGTCGGGGAGCTTCGCCTGCCCGTCGAGCAACTGCTTTTCAAGCTCAAGCCCCTTGTGTATGCCCAGGCGGTAGTGGTTCAGGCCGGAGACCGGCAGATCTTCAGCGATTGTTCTGTTGTCCTCGATCCAGCCTTTCAGTGTCTGCCCCGGGAGGCCGTAGAGAAGATCAATCACGACCGATGCCTGATTGAACGAGATCAATTCCCAAAGGGAGCTGAGAAGCTCCTTTCTGCCGTCCTTCCTGCCCAGCGAACGCCTGGTCTTCGTGTCGAAGGTCTGCACACCGACCGAGAAGCGGTTCACCCCGTTTGCGACGCATGCACGCATCTTGTCCATGCTGAATCCGTTCACACGTCCCTCGACCGTGATCTCGCAGTCGTTGGCTAGGGTGAAGTGCCTGCGGACCGTGCTCAGGAGTTTCTCTAAGTCCTTTGGCGACAAGTCAGTCGGCGTGCCGCCGCCGAAATACACCGTGTTGATCGGCACACCACGGACACCTTCATAGGCAGACCAGTGTGCAAGCTCCCTTGCCAGCAGATCCGCGTACAGGCTCAAGTCATTTTCATTTTGAGGTTTGTCCAGATAGAAGGGGCAAAACGTGCAGCGGCTGCGGCAGAACGGGATATGCACGTACAGCGAGCGTTTTTCAGTCTCCGACAGATTCGCCAGGGCCGCCAGCCATGCGCTCTGTACATCAGGGACCGGCTCGCACGGGAAACCCATCACTCCGCGTTTGGTTTCCATCAGGAGACAGTTCGTTTCATAAATTCACCTGCGCCGGCTAAAATAAACGCCCTCGAAGTATATCTGCCCGTCTATCTGCCGGAAGACATATTGCAGACTCATCCCGTCAATTGCGGGTACATATGCGTAGCACAGCTCGGAATCCGTTCCCGGGGAAAGCAGTGTCGCCTTTTCGAATTCAGGCCTGGTCCCGACCTTGTCGAAAATCAAAAAGCAATCCTCTAGCCACTCCTCGTCCAGCCGGGAGGCCAACACCTTCAAGGTGGCCTGGTTCTTGTTCCTGAACGCTATATATATGCTCTCGCAGAGTGCGGGAAGCTCCTTTGAGAAGGCATCGTCCGCCGGCGCCATTGCTGTGAGCCGATGAGGAGGCTCTGAAACCGCCTTGACGGCCACGAAGGCGGAACACAAGCACAGCAATATCAGGGCCGCTGCCTTCTGCAGGTTCCAGAAGGCAGCTTTCCTCTTGTGCATTTCCTTCAGCTCTCCCCTCTCCTTCTCGACACTCTGCTTCTTGTCCAGAGCCGAGCTGATCGAGGTGGTGATTCTCTGCCTCGACTTATTTTCCGCCTCGATCGCCTCTTGCTTCTTCTTGATCCTGCCTGCCTCGATTTTGCGCTTGATCTCCTTCAGCTCCTTGCTCATGACATTGATTCTCCTCTCCAGTGAACTATAGGCCCCAGGGGTCGAAAAGTGAATTGTCCTGCGGGCCGAAGCTGCCGATGAACTCCTTCATGGCCAAGTCGTTGTTCTTCAGCCGCGTCGGCACCTCGAGAGTCGCATGCCCGTCGAGCCAGAGGATGTTTGCGATCCGGCCGTGCCGGAAATGAATGTTGTCGCCGCTGGCAAGAGTCTTGCTGAACACAGTTTTTTTGTTGCTGTCAGGGTCTGAGCCGTCAACCTTATAGTAGGGGTATAAAAAAGCCTGCCCCTCAACAACTGTGGTGCTGCGGGCGCTGCAGGAGTCCCCCATTGCGACAGTTGCCGCCGGTTCTGCGACCTGACCTACCTTCAGGCCAGCGCCGGAGCCGTAGTTGCTGCCAGAGAGATAGACCCATGTGCCGATGCCTGTGTTGTAACCATATCCTGTGGCCTTCGACACCAGTTGATCGGTGTCGGTATCCGCTTTCTTCCACCCCGGGCAAGTCAGCACCTGCGTGTTGTCGTACAGATAGTTGGTGATGAATCCATCCTTGAGGTCAACGATCGTGTCGGAGCCGACTTTCCTGCGGTGCCCAAGCCAGAGCTTGCCGTCGGTCGCCATTTGCACATCCGAGGCCTGGCATGGCATGTAGTATTCGTACTCGTTGGAGTACATGGCGTTAGCCTTGCCGAGCTGCAACAGATTGTTGATGCAGGAAGTTGCGACACCTTTCTGTCTTGCCTTGCTTAGCACCGGCAGCGTCAGCCCTGCAAGTATGCCGATGATCGCAACCACCACTAGCAACTCGACTAGTGTAAATCGAGTTGATCTCGGCTTCGTTCGAACCGTAAGGCGCTTCTGAACTACGCCTACCTCCCCTGCGAAATCCGCAGGATTCCCGACATCACCCTTCATTTTCTCATTCTCCTTCGCCCCGGCATCCGGTTTTCCGGACACCCTTCCTGGGGCTTTTGCCATGCGCAAAAAAACACCGGTGCTCTCCTTTGCCAGAAAACACCGGTTTATTCATCGTTTGCCAAACCGTGCAGCCCCTGACGCGGAGACCACCCGAACCTTAAGATGTAATCAGTGGAGGTCTGGCTCTACAGTGGCGCGGCCGCCTCCGATTCTCACGGATGTTCCCCGCTGATACTTTATCTTAATGGACAATCCTACCATGGCAAAACGGAAAATCAAGACACATGGAGAAAAAAACAAAGAATTTCATCATAGTGTTCATAATTTTTTTCAGATGGCGAAGCCCTCGGCATTTGTCATGGTTTTGTTTTTTTCAGCATGAAGATGGAGAGGTATTCAACTGGAAGCTGCTTCACGTCACTGATGTTGGCGGTGATGTTTTCGTTTTCGAGGCATAGTCTCGAGCCGAATACGCCGTCATAGCCAGACTCCCTGGCGATCTCGACGACCTTGTCCTTGTTTTTGAATGGTTTCATGACCACGCAGGTGTCTGAGTCTGCGAGTCTGATCCTTTCCGCTGCATGCGCCGAGAACGCGGGGAATACCGAGACGGTCTCCTCGCCCTCGGCCAGCGGGAGCATGGTCTTTGCGGCAAGGACCTGCAAGGAGGTTATCCCGGGTATGATCTCGATCCGTTCTGTGCCTATGGAGTGCCGGAGGTGTCCAAGGATGTAGGAGCATGTGCTGTAGAGCATCGGGTCGCCGATGGTCACGAAGGAACAGACCGCCCCGGAGTTTACCTTCTCTGCTATCTTAGCGGCGTTGTCCTCCCATGCCTTCTCGAGTACGGCCTGTTGCCGGGTCATGGGGAATACAAGCGGAATGAACTCTGCCGAGTGAGCGGCGTGGTGCCTTGCGATCTTACCTGCGACGCTCTCCTTGCCGTCTTTGGACGCCGCCTCGAAGATGTAATCGGAGGACTTGATTGCCGAAGCCGCCTTGACAGTCAGAAGCTCCGGATCCCCCGGGCCGACGCCGATACCGTAGAATTTCCCCGTGCCTGCTTGAGTCAGGGGCCTGGCTTGGCTTGTCAAGCCCTTGCAGGCAGTCTCCAGGTGGCCGAGCCAGATGTTTACTATCTCGTCGTGGGTGGCCATGCCCTGCAGCACCGGCACGGGCTCGATGCCGCTCGCCAAGAGTATGGACTTCCATGAGCCAGGCTCATCCCCGCCCATGTCGTTCAAGGCATGGTCCCCCGCCACCGACATGAAGGGTATCAGATAAACTTTCTTTATTCCTTTGAGCTTCATTTCCTCAAGGACATCCCTGAAAACCGGGCTGCCCTCCACGGAGGCGATGTAGGCGTTTGCATAAGATTTTTCCAGGACGTGTGCCACCGCGACATAGATGAGGTCGGCGTGATGCTTCGGCGAGCCGTGTCCCATGAACAACACAGCGTCCTCACGGCATCTGTCAGGGGGCACCTTCGACATCATCACACCGACAGTCTCCCTTACATCGGCCATCGAACTCAACAACGGCAACCCGACCTCCAAAACATCAAATGCTCCTGCTGCCCCCGAAGCCTGCCGGACCAAACATTCGTACTCGATCCCAGGGACGACATGCAGCGACTGCACAAAGACCTTCCTCACGCCGGATTCCGCGAATTTTGCAAGTGCCTGCCCGACGGAATCGACACGCTTGCCCTCGGCAGCCAGTTTACGCCTTATGGTCTCAGAGGTGTAGGCCCAACGCAGCTCATAGCCTGGAAAGCACTTTACAGCAAGACGGTCTATGTTGCCGAATACCTCTCGAGCCTCCGCTGAGCTCGACCCGAAAGTGACCAGCAATATGCCCGCCCTGACGCAAGAAGCCCCACCATCGCCGCCCCGTGAAATATCTTGACTCGACTCAAACACACTCATAAAAAATCCCTTCCTATCATAAAAGTTGCCAGTGACCTCATGCCCAACCCAACATGACAATGCTAATCGTCTCATAATTGAATAGCG
>CAZANS010000065.1:4076-9776 GCA_964486565.1 uncultured Victivallales bacterium | reverse complement strand
CGCGAGATGGACTCATTCAAGGACAGCCGGGTGTTCCAGTACTCGGAGGGGATGTTCACGACGGCGCGGCTCTCGCAGATAAGGCCTTTCGGCAAGTTCTACGGCTACCGCGAGGCCAGGGATCTCTTTTTCAGATACTTCTCGGACTTCTCATCGAAAGGCGACAACCTGCCGCTGCTCATATCAAGTCTCCCAGGGTTGGGGAAAACGCATCTTACCATATCCCATGCCTTGCATTTCGAAAACCTCACTCTCGTCCTTCCAGAGGTGTCGGAGCTTTCTAGGCCTCTAAGCAGGCTTATCGATATGCTGGCAACAAGGAAAAACCGCAGGTTCGTCCTCTTCTTCGACGATATCGACACCCGCAAAATTGACTGGTACTTCTTCAGGGCGCATGTCGGAGGAAGCTTCATGCTGCCAGACAACATCGCGATTGTCATAGCGTCGAACCACGAGTTCCCAGCGAACATCGCAAGCCGCGGCAGAGGCTTCACCTTCAACATCTTCGACGAAATCGAGTGTCAGAAGATGGTCGAGGACTTCCTGGTCGAGAAGGGAATGAGGTCGCCGCCGCCCGCGCTGGTGTCCGTCATCGCTGCAGACTATGTCGAGGATTTCGGACAGAAAAAGTTCGAGGAGCTTAGCCCCCGAACCCTCGTGCGCTATCTCGACGCATACAACAAGGACGCTAAAAAACGCATGAGAATGCTCGAACTCTCCCGCGAGGAGCTTATCGCCAAGCCCGACTCCACATGCTTCTACGAGGCAAACAAAATGGTCAACGAAAGGCTGCGCAAATCAATTTGACATCCATGATCCCAGAGCCTGTCATAGTCTTCGACGACGAGTACTTCATGAGGCGCGCACTTATGCAGGCAAACAACGCATACGACGCAGGAGAGGTCCCCGTGGGAGCTGTGGCCGTAAGGAACAACTCCGTTATCGCCTCGGCGCACAACCAGGTCGAGCAACTCAAGGATCCCACAGCGCACGCCGAGATCCTCGTCATCACACAGGCTGCCGCCGCCGTTAACGACTGGCGGCTCGACGATGTTGACATCTACGTCACCAAGGAGCCTTGCGCCATGTGCGCCGGCTCCATGGTCAACGCAAGGATAAGAAGGCTCATATTCGGCATGCGAGACCCACGGTCAGGCTGTGCCGGATCCGCCCTCGACATAACTTCCTTCCCAGGAATGCTTCATTCAGTTAAGGTTTCTCCCGGGGTGCTCGAGCAGGAATGCAGGCAGCTCATCCAGGACTTTTTCCGCGAAATTCGCAGATCAGTGGATTGAAAAGTCAAAAATTCGGGCTAATATTATCGCTTCTGAAAGACACGCGACCGTGGCATAGTGGTTGTGCTCCAGCCTTCCAAGCTGGTCATGCGGGTTCGATTCCCGCCGGTCGCTCCAAATCGTCAGCGACATCGCCGGCGGACAATAAAATGACATGTCCCTTGAGAATCGCAAAACCAAAACAAAGATAAGGAGTGTTGCAATGCAAAACAACTACAAAATCATGATTTCCTGCTGCGCAGCGTGGTTCTTGTGCTGCCATACCGTCCCTCTCGAGGGTGGCGAAACCACAGTGCATGTCTTCAAGCCCTTGCCATACGCCTATGACGCCCTCGAGCCTCATATAGATGCCCAGACAATGGAGATACACTACGAGCGCCATCACAGGGGGTACTTCAACAACTTCATGAAGGCAGTAGAGGGCACAGAGCTCGCGCAGACCCCGCTAGAGGATATCCTCAAGAACATCAGCAAGCACCCGGTGGCGGCAAGGAACAACGGAGGGGGCATCTACAACCACGATCTTTTCTGGATCGTGATGTCCCCAGACGGTGGCGGCAGCCCCGAAGGCGACCTGGCAATAACAATTGACTCCACTTTCGGGTCATTCGAGGAATTCAAGAAGGAGTTCGAGGCCGCGGCGCTGACTCGATTCGGGAGCGGCTGGGCATGGTTGTGCGTTGACGAAAAAGGGAAACTTTTTGTCACATCCACACCCAATCAGGACAATCCCCTGATGGACATATCCGAGAAGCAGGGCATCCCGATACTGGCACTTGATGTCTGGGAGCATGCCTACTACCTTAAATACCAAAACCAACGCGGGAACTATATCGAGGCATTCTGGAATGTCGTTGACTGGAAAAAAGTCAAGTCCCTGCTCGATAAAGCCCTTAATCAATGACCCCTGTAGGAGGCCGATTGCCTGAAGACTGCATAGCTGAGACCATAGGCGAAAGTTCGGAAGACCTGAAGGCCATGGCGCTGTCCTTGGCGGATGACCCCGAGCTGGGCATGCAGGAGTTCTCCCATGAATCTTTCAGGTAAGGTGGCTATCGTTACCGGCGGCGCAAACGGCATAGGCCGATGTGTCGCAGAATCCTTTGCCAAGCACGGGGCAAGCCTGGCGATAATTGATTCCGACAAGGATGCCGGGGAACGCCTAGCCGAGAGGCTTGGCGAAAAGCATATCTTCTTCCACGGCGACGTGGGACAAAAGCTCGCGCTGGAGAGATTCTCCAAAATCGTCCTCGGGCAACACCAGGCTATAGATTTCCTTGTCAACAACGCCTGCTCATCGGCAAAAGGGATACTCTCAGGATGTGCCTACGAAGATTTCTCAAAAACCCTCAATGTCGGCATCACTGCACCATACTACCTATGCCTGTTGTTCAAAGACAGCTTCAATCCATGCGCATCGGTCGTCAACATCTCTTCCACAAGGGCTTTTCAATCTCAGCGCGACACCGAGAGCTACTCCGCCGCGAAAGGCGGAATCACAGCCCTCACTCACGCGCTCGCCATGAGCCTCGCCGGAAAGGCGCGCGTGAACAGCATATCCCCCGGATGGATAGACACTGCCCCATATCATGAAGGCGGCGCGGCAGGGGGCTTCTCTCCACTGGATCACATGCAGCACCCATCCGGCCGCGTCGGCACCCCGGAAGATATCGCAGCGCTAGTCCTTTTCCTATGCAGCGGGAATTCGGCATTCATCAACGCGGAGAATATCATCGCCGACGGCGGAATGACACGACGAATGATCTACCACGCCGACGAAGAATGGAACTACTCCAAAAAAATCTGACCTAACCCATCTTTCGCACCTAAAAAAAAGACATGTTGACAATCAACGACTTAAGTGGTCGGCTGGCACTACAAAGCCAAGGCAAAAAATCCAATCGTTGATAATCAACGACTTACAAATCATGGATAATTAGGTGATTGAGATTTTGAACTCAAAAATATTTTCCCCCCAGAGATTTTCAGTCATTTTGCTTGTTGGCAACTCGATGTTCCCATACAAGTCTAGGTGGTGGTGTTATGCATACCGAACTGCATGTCGTGGAGGTGTTTGTATTTGCCTTTTTGCTTGAGGAGTTGGTCGTGAGTGCCGTGCTCGATGATTTTGCCTTTTTCGAGGACGATGATTTTGTCTGCGTGCTTGACGGTGCTGAGTCTGTGAGCGATGGCGAAGACGGTGCGGTTTTCCATGAGTTTGTTGAGTGCATCCTGTACGAGTCTTTCGGTGACTGTGTCGAGTGCGCTTGTTGCCTCGTCGAGGATCATGATGGGCGGGTTCTTCATGATTGCCCTTGCGATGGAGATGCGTTGTTTCTCTCCACCGCTGAAGTTGTTGCCTTTTTCTCCAGCGAGTGACTCGTAGCCTTCGGGATGTCTTCCGTCGGTGATGAATTCGTGGGCGTTGGCCTGCTTTGCGGCCTTGACTATTTCCTCGATGGAGGCGTTTTCCTTGCCGTATGCGATGTTGTTGGCGATTGTGTCGTTGAATAGGATGGCGTCCTGGGTCACGATTCCGATGAGGTTTCTGAGGGAGGTTATTTTCATATCTCTTACATCTGCTCCGTCTATGGTGATTGATCCCGAGTTTACGTCGTAGAATCTTGCGATGAGGTTTGCCATGGTGGTTTTTCCCGATCCGGTCTCTCCGACGACTGCGACGACTTCGCCTTTCTTGATCGTGAGGTTCATTTTGTCGAGTATTAGTGTGTCGCCGTATGAGAAGACGACATCGTTGAACGTGATCTCCGAGTTGAAGGAGTCCAGGGATACTGGTTTTTGGGCCTCCTTGATGCTGGTGTCGGTATCTATGAGGTCAAAGTATCTGTCGGCGGCGGCCATGCTGCGCTCGGCATATGTCTTGATCTTGGCGAGTTGCTTGATGGGCTGGTATGCCATGAATGCTGGGATCATGAGCTGGGCTAGAGTGTTGATGGTTACGCCTTGTGCGTAGCTGTACACGAGGAAGACGAGTGTTGCGGTGACGGCCACGACCTCCATGGATGGAGCCATCAGCAGTTCGGCTCTTATTGCACGGATGACGGTTCGGAAATACTTCCTGTTGACATCTCTGAATATCTGGTTTTCCTTCTTCTCGGCATTGTATGCCTTTACGATGAGTATTCCAGTGAATATCTCGTGCATCCTGGAGACGACGTTTGCGATGTTCGCGAATGATTTCCTGTAGATGCGCCTGATTTTTCTTCCGAGTATTATGAGTGGGAGTATTGCCACCGGTAGTCCGATGAAGAGTATGACGGGGAGGGCGATGGTGTTGTTTCGGACGCTGAAGTATATGATTGCTGTGCCGCATGCGATTATCTCGAGCGGGCATCTTGTGGCGTCGGCGATGGTGTTTGCCACTGCGCTCTCGATTGCGGCGGTGTCGTTTGTGCATCTGCTGATTAGCTGTCCGACATCAATTTTCCCGTAGAACCTGAGGGACTGGTTGAGGAGTTTCGAGAATATCTCATTCCTGAGGTCCGCGACGACCTTTGTCCCGACCCATCTGGTGCAGTAGCGGTTTATGTATGTCGCTAGGTTCTTCATGAACCACAGCATGATGAATCCCACGACGAAGATGGAGAAGAACTGCCAGTGCATTTTGCCCTGCTCGTCCTCGAGCTTGATGGAGAACCTGACCGGGCCGGAAAACACAAGGGAGTTGCCATGGTACTCAATCGGGAGGTTGATCCCGTAGGATTTGGCCTTGTTTCTGAAGTCCTCGACCTTCTGGCGGATGTCCGGGCTTTTTTTTGACTGGAGTGCATCGGCAGCCGCCTCGAGTTTCAGCTGGCGGGTGCCCAGTTCGGGATTCTCGACAGCTTGGAGTATGGCCTCGGCCTTCTCGTTGCGCATCTTGGTGTCGTTTTCCTCCGGCACGACCCCCTTGATGATCGAGGGGATGAGCATGAAGCTGCCGAAGAGAGAGCCGGCGACGGTGAATCCTGCGATGATGCCGATGGTCAGCCTCAGCTTGTATGGGGCTGCGTATTTCAGCAGCCTCATGTAGCTCTGAGCCTTGAACTCGTAATGTTCCTTTTTCCTGGCCATTGGGTCGGTTCCGGGGATTATGATGCTATTTTTTCTGCAGTATGCCTGCTATGGTCGAGACGACGTATTCTCTCTGTTCGCGAGTGGTCTCCGGGTAGATCGGGAGTGCTATTATCCTTGCGGCTGCGTCCTCGCTGACGGGCATGTCGCCTTTCTTGTGCCCGAGAGATGCGAAGCATTCCTGCATGTGCAGCGGGACGGGATAGTAGACATCCACGCCGATCCCTGCGTCCAGCAATCCTTGTTAGACGGTATCCCTGGTGCCTTCGGGAAGCAGAATGCAGAACTGGTAGTAGACGTGCCTCGTGCTGTGCTCGGCCTTGATCGGGAG
>CAZANS010000065.1:0-4066 GCA_964486565.1 uncultured Victivallales bacterium | reverse complement strand
CAGGGGATGATGAGAATAAGCTTCTGTATTCTGCCGCGTTGCGTTGCCTCCCGGCGCTCCATGAGTCAAGTCTCTTCAGTTTGACCGACAGGATCGCGGCCTGAAGTGCGTCTAGCCGGAAGTTGCCGCCGATGAACTTGTGGTAGTACTTTGGCTCCGAGCCGTGGTTCCTGAATATCTTTAGCAGCTTGTATTTTCCCTCGTCGTTGGTCGTCACAGCCCCGCCGTCGCCGAAAGCGCCGAGGTTTTTGCTCGGGAAGAACGAGAAGCACCCGTAGTGGCCGATGCTTCCGGCTCTCCGCCCCTCGTATTCCGCCCCGATAGCCTGGGCGGCATCCTCGATGACTATCAGGTTGTGCTTCTCGGCGATCTCCATGATCCTTCCCATCTCGGCGCACTGCCCGTAGAGGTGCACAGGGATGACAGCCCTGGTCTTCGGGGTTATCTTCTGCTCGATGAGCTCGGGGTCTATATTGAATGTCCCAGGTTGGATGTCAACGAAAACCGGCTTGGCGCCGACGCGCACGATAGCGCCGCATGTGGCGAAGAAACTGAACGGTGTGGTGATGACCTCGTCCCCCGGCCCTACGCACTCGGCCATGAGGGCGATTATCAGCGCGTCCGAGCCGGAGGAGACCCCAACAGAATGTCCAGCGCCGCAGTATGCCGCGATCTCCGACTCGAACTGCTCTACCTTCGGGCCGAGAATGAAATACTGGCTCGCGCAGACCTCCTCGATCGCCGACATGACTTCCTCCCTGATCTCGGCGTACTGACCCTTGAGGTCCAACAATGGTACTTTCATAACAACTCCATATCTAACAAGTGTTTTTTACAGACAAAGCATCCGACTCCCGGGAAACCGCCCGTGAGCCGTCATTCATGACCGGCCGGGAACAGGCAACATTCAGCCCCTCAGGGCGGCAAACTGAAGCCTCCAACCGGGCAGAGCCGTTAAATTAGTGTGTTTTCAGCAAAAGACAATCCCTCAAGACGCGAAAATGATAATAATCCGCACTTTCGCCTCTCAGGGATTCATTTTCGAGTTTTTATAGGCGTGCTTCTGCTCAAAAAGAATGCATTCGCCTTTATCGTCCAGTTCTGCATATTCATATCGTTGCCGGTTCAACAAGAATTCCAAAAGGCTTTTTCCGACAAATTCCCCCAGCTTCACAGGAACTGCATTGCCAATAGTCTTTCATACCGGTTGCATAAGCAGAGGGCGTTTTTTTTGTGGAAGTTGAGGAGGAAGTCTTCAATTGCAGAGAATATTTTTTCTTTGTGGCTCAGCACCTCGTGCAGATTTTCCCATTGCCGAATCTTATGGCAGGCCGGCTCAAAAATATCCCTTACAGCTTTGAGGTCTTTCTGGCAAGATTCACTCATGCTTAAAGCCAGATAGCGCATAGTAGGGGGAACGGACAACTAATTCAGACCCGTAGCAGTCCTCAGACAGGTCAGAGGTGGAGTCATCTGGAAGCGTGGTCAATTTTATTTCCAGCGGTCTAACGGGTTTCTGGGTGTTGTTTTCAGAGATCACGAGATCTATTGATTTAAGCTCGTCCTCGAGGAATCTGGAGAATAGCATGCCAGTGCGACCGGGAATGAGGAGTTGAACTGATTCTTGCCCCAATAAAAAGGGTCTGAGAAATTCCGGTTCGAGTGAGTTATGCCGTAAAGAGACGATTTCATGGTCAATTCGTTGCTCCGATTAATTGCTAAAGATACGGAACTGTATTTTTACCGAGGTCAAGAACAAGCGCCGAAGCAAAAAAAAGTGGATAATACCTGCCTGCCGACATTTCGCTCCTTGATTTTGGGATGTATTGACGTTAGCTTCGGTGCTGTTGTTTTTTTGAGGAGTCTGTGAGCGTTGTTGCGGAGCATATAGTTATGTGCAAGAGGCCTTTGTCTGGTCTGAGTTGCGCGGACACGCTTGTCGCGCCCTCTATTCTGGCTGCGGATTTTTCCATCCTGGGCGAGGAGATAAGGCGTGTCGAGATTGCCGGCGCGGACATGATACATGTTGACGTGATGGACGGCCATTTTGTGCCGAACATATCCATCGGGCCGCCGGTTGTCGAGAAGATTAGGGGCATAACAGGTCTTCCCTTTGATGTGCATCTGATGATATCGCGTCCCTTGAGCTATGTCGGCGCGTTTGCCGCGGCCGGGGCGGACGGGATAACCTTCCACCTTGAGGCCGACGATGATCCTGCGGAAGTTATCAAGGCCGTCCGGCGCGAAGGCTGCTCGGTGGGCTTGTGCCTCAAGCCTGCCAGCCCGGCGGAGAGCGTCTTCGAGTATCTTGATGCAGTTGATCTGGTGCTTGTCATGACGGTCGAGCCCGGGTTCGGCGGACAGAAGTTCATGGCGGACATGATGCCGAAGATGAGGGCTTTGCGCGATGAGATAGACTCGCGGGGACTGCGTGTGCACCTGGAGGTTGACGGGGGAATAGACGAGTCCACGGTTGGCGCGGCAGTAGGTGCCGGCGCGAACGTGCTTGTCGCAGGCACGGCGGTATTCAGGCATCCTCTCGGCGCGGAACACGCCATCGGCAAGCTGAAGAGCCCTGCCTGAGGCTGATGCCGACAACCGACAACCCAATTACCTTCCGCAGCATTTTTTGTATTTTTTCCCGCTGCCGCAAGGGCATGGGGAATTGCGTCCGAGCTTGGATATGGGGGATCCCATGGGGATTTGGCTCTGCATCAGTTCTTTCCGGCGCCGTGCCTTGATGTTTTCGGAGAGTTCGCGGAATCGCGGCATTGTGTGGTCGAAGAACATCTGCCATCCTTTGCACAGCACGCTCAGTGCGGACGGGTCGGTGCCGTGCGAGGGGCGGTTTTTCGGACAGCATCCGTTGCAGACGAAAAGATGCCTGCATTCTGCACATTTCTCGTTCCACTGTCGTTTTCTCCTGCCGAAAGTGGCATATAGCTCTGAATCCTGCATCTCCTGCCAAGAGTTCTCCATGATGTTTCCGAGCTTGTATTCCGGCAGGACGTAGAAGTCGCAGGGATAGACGTTGCCGTTGTGCTCGACCACGAAATACTCGCGGCAGTCCGTGCCGATGGCGCATACGTTGGACACGTTGTCGGTCAGTTTTGCGAGGATCGAGTCGAAAAGTCTGACAGACACATCGTAGATGTCCTTCGAGTACCACTTGTCGAATATCCTGCACAGGAACTCTCCCCAGAGCTCTGGTGTGGCCGAGAATTCGGTCAGCACGCCTGAGTTGTCAAACTCCACGCACTCGACATACTGGTGGAAGCTCACCCCGAGGCTCTTCAAGTAGTCATATACCAACTCAGGTTTCTCGATGTTGGTGCTGGTGACGAGAGTGAGCACGTTGAACTCGACTTGGTTTCTGTTGAGCACGTCCACCCCTGCGAGGACTTTCTCGTGCGAGCCCTCTCCCGAGCCGGATACCCTGTTGATGTCGTGAATCTCTGCAGGGCCGTCAATGCTTAAGCCCACAAGAAAATTGTACTCGTGCAGGAATTTTCCCCATTCGTCGTCGAGCAGTGTCCCGTTGGTCTGGAGCCCGTTTGAGACGATCGCGCCGGGAAGCGCGTGCCTCTGCTGCAGGCTTACGGCGGTCCTGAAGAAATCCAGGCCCATGAGTGTCGGCTCGCCCCCCTGCCAGCCGAAACTGTAAGCCGGCATTTTTACTTGCATGAAGGATGATATCATCTTCTCGAGCATCTCCGTGCGCATCATGTGATCCGCGCCGAAAAGCTCGCGCTTGCACAGATAAAAACAGTATCTGCAGCGCAGGTTGCAGCCGTATGAAGCAGGTTTTACCAGCAGCGAGAAAGGTTTCATGCGAAAACAGCTCCGGCACACTCCTGAACATTTGTCATTTTACCGACTCTACCTCTCGGCCAGGGCACCTGGCCAGACATAGTAGAACCCGCTCCTGACAGCTCCAAGAGACTGGAGTGCCGGCAGATCCAGAAGGGCTACCCTTCCAGCGCCGGAGCGCGAGGATGATGTGTTGTAGATGTTGTCGTTGGGATAGAACTTCCTGCGGTATACCACGACTTTGGAGTCCTCCGGA
>CAZANS010000064.1:0-9817 GCA_964486565.1 uncultured Victivallales bacterium | reverse complement strand
CCCGTCCCTCGACCGCCTTGGCCGCGTCCGGTTTGTCCGCCGCCCGGCAGGGCAGAACCGCCAGCGCCGCAGCCGCGATCCACCATATGATCAGCTTGTTTTTCATAACCTTGCTCCTGTGTTGTAGAAGCTGAAGTATAGGTTAACTCCTCCTTTCAGCGCTTTCAAGTCCCGGTAGTCGTTTATGAAGATATTCTCGTACTTCAAGGAGCGCCACAGACGCTCGACGTAGACATTGTCGAGGGCGCGTCCTTTACCGTCCATGCTTATCCGGATGCCGTTCGATTCCAGCGCTTTGGCGAAGTCATCGCCGGTAAACTGGCTGCCCTGGTCAGTGTTGAATATCTCCGGCACTCCATAGACTTCAATCGCTTCTTTCAATGCCTCCACACAAAAGTCAGCGTCGGCCGGTTCGACAGGCGCCATGCCAGCACTTTCCGGCTGTAGAGGTCGAGTATCGCTTCAATAGCCACACGCGCCTTGAACTTGCTGTCGAACGTCCTTCTCATTGTAAAACCTCCTTTTACCTTAATTTCACACGGTTTTAAGGAAATTTCACACCTTATTCACCTGTCCGGTTTTTTGGGCGCACCTCAGTGTTTTTTCTAGCGGTTGATAATGTCGGCACGGTTGGTCTCAATTATCTCCCTAAGCCTCCCCTGGGCCCGCAGGCCACGTATGAACTCGTCGCAGGCCCTCTTCAAGCCCGTGTCCCGCCGCCGCACACCCCAGCAGATGTCATCCTCGGAAAACACCCCTGGAATCAACGTGAGATCAGATGCCCCTCCCGAGAAGAGCGGCCATGCCTCACGCGCGTTAAGCAGCAAAACCCCCCCGGCAACTCCCTTCATCCTCTCAAGACAGGAGCCTATGTCCCTCAATGACACGCTCAACGCCTCGGGGAAAAGCATTCTTGCATCCTCGGACGCGGGTGTCCCGACCACTGTGTATATCGTCACCTTGCTGTTGTTCAGTTGCGACATGTCCGTGATGAACGGGGCAAGCTCCTTGCTCAAGACTATCCTCTTGCCTGTCTCCATATATCCGCCGCAGCCCGAAAGGAACAGCCTCTCCAGCTCCCTCCCCGTGAAGCCCGCGGCAACGATGTCAACCTCCCCGCGCCTCAACGCAAAGACAAGCTCGTTCAATGGGAAACCCTTGAAATCAAGCTCCAGGCCGGCATCCTTGCCGAAAAGCCTGAGCAGCTCGATGTCGGTGCCGCCGAGCACTCTCTCTTCGGAGGTTACAAAAGGCGCCCTCTTGGAATAACCGACCCGCAGCCTGCCACCAGCCAGGCCCGGTTCTTCCAAGCCTCCTTCAAATTCAACAGTAGCACAGCCGGCAAGAAGAAGTAGCAGCATGGCAGAAAATGCCATGCAGTGTGCAATTGGCTCTTTAGTCATTTGTGATTGCTTTTCAAGAAGGGTCATTTTTCCCCTCAATCCTTTTATTTTGGCCGCCCCCAGAGGCCTATGTATGTCATTCATTCTCGATCACGGCGTGCGGATCCACGTAGGGATATTGTTTTGTGACCGACGAGCGCGGCTTGAGCCTCAGTGCGTCGAAGAATGTGACGTAGAGCATCATCGAGATGAGCAGGACGATGAAGATCATGAAGAGCGGCTTGACGATATATGCCGGCATGGGCTTCCCTACGACCATCTCGTAGAGTGCGAGCACGATATGCCCGCCGTCGAGGACAGGCAGGGGCATGAGGTTCAGGATAGCAAGGCTGTACGTGATGATTACCAGCAGCGATATTACAGGCATGATTCCGCCGTGCGCGAATGTCACCCCTATACCTCTGATTATCCCGATCGGGCCGCTGAGATGCCTGGCCCTGAGAGTGTTTTTCTTGGACATTATCCCTCTCAGCGACCTGTAGGTCATGCTGACGACCATCTCGATCTGCCTCATGGGCGTGGGATGCTCCCTGATAACCAGTCCCAGCCCGATGTCCCCGGCCCTGTATGGATAGAATGGCTTGGGAGTCAGGTTCTTCTCAAGGCTTATGCCGTCGCGCTCGATGACGATCTGAAGCTCCCTTCCGCCGCTGTCGCCGACCGTCTGGATAAAGAAGTCAATGCTTGTGACATCCTTCCCGTCAAGCTTCAGCAGCCTGTCATAGCGCCTGAACCCCTGCCGCTCGGCCGGAGTTCCCGGCGGGATGTAGCTTATCCAGAAAGGCGGAGAGTGGCTGTAAGTGACTTTCAGCTCTGAATGGTCTTTTGCGGCAGCCTTTGTCGGGAATCGCTTCGTGATTTCAAGCAGCTCCTCGCCGCGCTTGACCATAAAGCTTACCGGGTGCCCCCCCTCCTTCTTCTCGATCAGCTTGTCGAGCAGCTCCTCGCTGTCAACCGCCTTGCCGTCAATCTTCAGTATTGTGTCCCCGGCCTTGAAATCCATGTCCCCGACGCCTGTCCCCGACGGGCTGACCCCCGATACAGCAGCCTTGAAACTGGATATATGTATCCCTGTCCGGTATGTCTCACTACGGCTTCCCACAGGAGTGATCGGGGCGATCTCAATGCGCTGCGAGTTTCGCAGCACGGTGAATTTCAGGTCGTCCCCCTCGTTCATCTGGAGCGCCATAAGCAACTCGTCCGCATCCGTCATCTCCCTGCCGTTCAGCTCGATGATGATGTCCCCTGTTTTCATCCCGGCGGACTCGGCCTGCGAGCCTGGCTTGACCACGCACTCCAGCGGCACGAGAGGCAAAAAGAACGGATAGGCAATCTTCTCCTCGGGCATGCGCTTCTCGTTGGGCACCGGCGTGTAGGTCATCTCGATCTGCCGGCCGTCGCGCCTCACCCCCAAGGTGACGTTGCCCTCGGTGAACAGTATTTCCCTGACAAACTCGTTCCATGAATAGTGGAAACTTTCCCCGTTGACAGACGTTATGGCATCGCCAGACCTGAGCCCGGCACGGTGCTCGGGACTCCCATCGTCAACAACCCTTACCCGTATCTCCCGCATCTTGGGAGTGTCCTGAGGCACGCCCACCCACCATACCAAAAGACTCAGCGCGATGCCAAAGAGAATATTGAAGAAGGGTCCCGAGAATGCGGTTATGATCCTGTCAAGAGGCTTCGCGGGTGGAAGGGGGTTGCCGTGCTCGTCCTTGGGCTCCCCGGTCGCGTCTATCTGCGGCAGGTCAACATACCCCCCGCACGGTATGCAGCCTATCCTGTAGTCTATGTTGTTGTGCTTGAAGCCCCAGACCTTCTTGAACCCTATGGAGAAGGCGACAATGTGCAGTTTGCGCCATTTGGCCGCGAGGAAATGCCCCAGCTCGTGCACGAAGATGCACAGTCCGAGCAGGAACATCGCGAGTAGTATTCCGGCAAGAGTCATCGTCTAATACCTACCTCAATATCAATTCCGAGGCGATCTTTCTCGCCTCCTTGTCAGCGCATAGAATAGCATCAAGTCGCGGATGGTCAAGCACCTTATGCGAACTCATCACTGTTTCTATGATCCTCCAGATGCCGGTGAAGGGTATCTCCCTCTTGCAGAACCGCTCCACGGCGACCTCGTTGGCCGCGTTCATTGCGGCGGGCATGGTACCCCCGGCCCTCATTGCCTCCACTGCGAAGTCGAGCGACGGGAACCGCTTCCGGTCGGGATATTCGAACGACAGATTTGCGAATCTCGCGAAGTCGAGGCTCTTCAACGCCCCCGGGAGCTTGCGCGGGTAGGTCAAAGCATACTGTATCGGGAAACGCATGTCGGGGGTCCCCATCTGCACCAGCATCGTCCCGTCCACAAACTCCACCATCGAGTGGATAACCGACTGATGGTGGATTATCACGTCAATCTTGTCCCCGGGCATGTCGAAAAGCCAGTGCGCCTCGATGATCTCCAACGCCTTGTTCATCATCGTCGCCGAGTCCACCGTGATCTTGACACCCATCTCCCATGTCGGATGGTCAAGCGCATCCTCGAGCGTGGCGAATTCCATCTGGCTGGAAGTCCATTCCCTGAACGCACCCCCGCTAGCCGTCAGGATGATCCTTGATACATCCTCATGCCTCTTCCCCTCAAGACACTGGAAAACCGCGCTGTGCTCGCTGTCAACAGGAAGTATGCGGACCTTACGCCTCGAGGCCTCCTCCATCACCAGCCCACCCGCCATCACAAGCGCCTCCTTGCTTGCAAGCGCTATGTCCTTGCCCGCCCTTATCGCACCAAGAAGAGGCATCAAGGATGCCGACCCAACTATCGCGCAGACCACCAGGTCCACCTCAGGCTGGGAAACCAGCTCCACTATGCCATCCTCGCCAGAAAGAGCCTTGCAACCCGCAGGAAGAAGCCGCCTCAGCTCCCCCATGTCCCCGTTCGCGCCAACAACTGCGTACTCGCTCGAGAACTCCGCCGCCTGCCCGGCAAGCTTCTTCACATTCGTCCCGGCGGCAAGACCGAACACATGAAACCCATCGCCAAGATGCTTCACCACCTTCAGTGTGCTGTCCCCTACCGAGCCCGTGGACCCCAGTATCACTATGTTCCTCTTCTTCTCGCTCATAATCCCCTACAATACACCACGTCGCAGTTTTTTCCCCTTCGCTTACACCTTGTTTTCACCTTAATTTCATCTCCGCGGCATTGGGGCAAAAATGTAATTGCTGGAGGGTACGAGTTGCAAATATGTTATTACCTCCCCGGTGTTGCCCCCAGAGCTGAAAGCTGTTTATGCCTGGCCACAAACTAGTTGCATGATAATTGTTCTGTTTGGCACATATTGTGCTTATATTATGACACGATGACACGCTGCATGGGATGATGGCTGGGGAGTCAGGCAAGTCGCATGCGGGAGAGATTGATGATTGAGGACAGGGAAATTTACGAGAAGAGGAGAAGGAGAATGTCTAGTCTGAGGAAAAAGGCGCTGGCGAACATAGCCGGCAGAGGATGCAGACCTTGCGGCTGCGGAAGGGAATCGAGCATAGCGGACATCTACGGTGAGGATGTGTTCGGCATCAAGACGATGAAGGACTATCTTCCGAAGCCGGTCTACAACAAGCTTCTGGACACCATCCGCAAGGGGCGGACGATAGACGCGAGCATATCTGACGATGTGGCGACGGCGATGAAGCGTTGGGCGACCAGCAAGGGAGCCAGCCACTACACGCACTGGTTCCAGCCCCTTACCGGCTCGACCGCGGAGAAGCACGACTCATTCATAGAGCCGGACTCCGAGGGCGGAGTGGTGCTGAATTTCTCGGGCAAGACCCTGATACAGGGTGAGCCGGATGCCTCGAGCTTCCCGTCGGGGGGGATCCGTGCCACGTTCGAGGCACGCGGCTACACCGCATGGGATCCCACCAGCCCGGCGTTCATAAAGCGCGACGACAAGGGCGCCACTCTCTGCATACCCACCGCGTTCTGCTCCTACACCGGCGAGGCGCTCGACAAGAAGACCCCGCTGCTGCGCTCGATGCAGGCGGTGTCGGCACATGCCAAGCGCGTGCTCGCATGCTTCGGCGACAAGATCGATGAGAAGGTCGTGGCCACACTCGGCCCGGAGCAGGAGTATTTCCTTATTGACAAGGAGCTTTACTACGCCCGGCCCGACCTGGTGCAGACCGGCCGGACACTCTTCGGCAACGCCTCGCCGAAGCACCAGCAGCTAGAGGACCATTACTTCGGCTCGATAAAAATGAGGGTGCTGAACTTCATGGCCGAGGTTGACGAGGCCCTCTGGCGCCTGGCCATCCCAGCCAAGACCCGGCACAACGAGGTCGCACCGGCACAGTTCGAGATCGCACCGGTATTCGAGGAGCTCAACCTCGGCGTGGACCACAACATGCTCGTCATGGAGGTGCTGAGGAAAATCGCCGAGAAGCATGGGATGTGCTGCTTGCTGCACGAGAAGCCATTCGCCGGGATCAACGGCTCTGGGAAGCACAACAATTGGTCGCTCTCCACTTCGACGCTCGGCAACCTGCTCGACCCCGGGCAGGACCCCCACGAGAACGCCAAGTTCCTCACATTCCTCTGCGCCGTGATCAAGGCGGTGGACACCCATGCCGACCTGCTCAGGGCATCGGTAGCATGTGCCGGCAACGACCACAGGCTGGGAGCCAACGAGGCACCCCCGGCCATCATCTCGATATTCCTTGGCGAGCAGCTCACCGACGTGATCGAGCAGATAGAGAAGGGCAGCGCGAAGTCCGCCAAGGCCGGCGGGACCATGCGCATAGGCGTGGACACCCTCCCCGAGATGCCGCGCGACGCCACCGACCGCAACAGGACAAGCCCGTTCGCCTTCACAGGAAACAAGTTCGAGTTCCGGGCAGTCGGGTCGTCCCAGTCATGCGCTGGCGCCAACATCGTGTTGAACACAATCGTCGCCGAAGCACTCGACGAGATCGCAACAAAACTCGAGAAGGTCAAGAAGACAGACTTCAACAAAGAGCTTCAGAAGATAATGCAGGATGTCGTCAGGAAGCACAAGCGCATCGTCTTCAACGGAGACAACTACACAGACGCATGGAAAAATGAGGCCGCGAAAAGAGGACTCCCGAACCTCAAGAACACCCCAGAGGCACTCGATGCACTGCTCAACCCCAAGGCCGAAGCCCTATTCGCCAAATACGGTGTGCTCAGCAAGAGGGAGCTGCACTCCAGATACGATGTCTACACCGAGGTCTACAAGACCACCATACTCATCGAGGGCAAGCTCGCGCTGGACATGGCCAAGACCCTGATCATGCCAGCCGCGAGAAGCGAGCAGACCAGCATAGCCACGGCGCTCAACGCCCTGAAGGCGGCAGGCGCGAAGGCATCCCTGAAGGTATACAAGGACCGCATGGAGCTTGTGGGCTCGCTGGTGGAAGGGCTTGCGAAGGCAATAGGCGACCTCGAGAAGGCCGTGGCTGCCGGCAAGCCGGCGCCGATAATATCGGCCATGGGCGACCTGCGCAAATACGCCGACTCCCTCGAGCAGGAAGTGGACGACACCGCATGGCCCCTCCCGAAGTACGGCGAGATGCTATTCGTGTATTGACCAACCCAAAATCACGAATACGGGGCGCGGCAACAGCCGCGCCCCGATCGTTTGTAAACCACTGCAATCCCATCAGTTTAGGACGTTTTTCGGGTAGAAGCCTTTAGCGACGAGGGACTCTATTTGTTTTTCGACGACAGGCTTGTCCTCGCGGTATGTGACGCCGAACCAGTGGTCTTTGCTTTGCAGGACTTTCACGGTTGCCTTAGCGGAGTCAATGAGGTTGCTGACGACTGATGGGATGAAGAACTCGGCCTTCGGGTCGGCGGGGTTGTTGTCGAGGAATGTTTTGAACTGTTCCTCGAGGTGTGTGAATATCGAGGGAGTGAATCCCCACATGTTCATCGAGACGGTCTCGTCTGGGGGGAGGTGGTGTGTCTGCCCTGTCTCGTCGGTGAAGACGGCACCCGAGGGTGTCTTCTCGATCTTTGTCCTTTCGACGACTTCTACGAGCATACCGTCGGGGGCGACCTTGCATACGCCCCTGGCGACGTGGCCGTGCTCTGAAAGGGTGTTCCCAAGCTTGAACCCCACCATGCAATAGTTGGTTGCGTAATTCGCGATATCTGAGAGGTTTGATGCGAGCAGCTCGTATCCGTGTCTGCCGTAGTAGTCGTCGGCGTTGATGACGGCGAACGGCTCGCCGATCTCGTCTTTTGCTGCGAGTATGGCATGCCCCGTGCCCCATGGTTTCTGCCTGTTCTCGGGGACATTGTATCCCTTGGGCAGGGAGCGGAGTTCCTGGAACACGTATTTAGTGTTGATTTTCTGCTCGAACCTTGAGCCTATGCACTGCTTGAAGTCTTTCTCGATATCCTTCCGGATGACGAACACGACTTTTTTGAATCTGGCGCGTATGGCGTCGAAAATGGAGTAGTCAATGATTATCTCTCCGGAGGGTCCTACGGGGTCAATCTGCTTGAGACCGCCGTAGCGGCTTCCGATGCCGGCTGCCAGGACCAGAAGTGAGGGGCTCATGAGAATTTCCTTATTCTTTGTGCGACGTCGTCCTTGAATTTCTCGATTGCGTCTAGGGTGAACTTCTCGACCGGCATGGCAGGGTCCGTGACCAGAGGGGTGATGTCCATGGCGTAGATGGTCGAGTCGCATTCGTCGGTGGCGTGTGAGGTGAAGAATGTGGCGTTTGCGAGGCGTCTGCCCATTGCGGCGAGGTCGTATCTTTTTCCTCCGGTGATCTGTGAGTCGAACACTCCGAGCAGGGCGGCGGCGAGGTTTGTCCTTCTGGATGCGTCGAGCGGTAGCTTGTCGTTGTCGTCGAGCCAGTCGAGTGAGCGCCAGACCTCGCATGCGAGGACTTTCTCCGGGCGGGACTCCGGCGGCAGCGCGCGGAGAGCCTTCAAGGCGCGCAGGAAAGTCGCCACGTGGGTGTCGTGCTTGTCGGCTGGGTTGTGCAGATAGACAACACTCGGCTTGGTTTGGAGGAGGATTTCAAGGATGTCGTTGCAGACTCCTTCGAAGGCGGGATCCTTGACCTTTGAGCTGGGATATCCGAGCTGTATCTGCACGGAATAAGCACCGACGCCCGCGGCGTTGCGCTGCTCCTGCTTCCTGATGTCCTGCATCTGGGTGTCGGAGAACTCGGTGTACACGCCTGCCCTTGGTGTTCCGGCGCCGTCTGTGACGATGACGCTCGAGAACCATTTGTCTGGGACATTGAAGCAGTCGGCTATGCCGCTGTATGCGAAAATCTCTGTGTCGTCCTGGTGCGCTGCGACGCACAGGTGAGTGGTCCTTTCCAGCGCCTCCTCAATTGGTGTTGAATCCGGGACGAATATGTCCGCGTCCTGACTTTTCAATTTCAAGAACTTTGTCACTTTTCTCCTGCATGTTTTCTTATTTGTGTCAATCCGTGTTCATCCGTGGTTGCTCTTATTTTTAAACGCTGTGGACCAATGCTATCTGAAGAAATCCACTGTCTGCTCGAGCCCCTTTTCGAAGTCGTGGGAGAACTTGAACCCCGTCGAAAGGAGTTTCTCGACTGATGCCCGGGAGTGTCTTATCTCGCCCGGGCGCGAGGGCTCATGGACAACCTCGGAACATGAGGATGTCATCCCGATTATCTTCTCGACCAGATCGTTTATCGTGGTCTTCCTGCCGTAGGCCACGTTGAATGTGCCGCAGGCGTCGCTCTGCACAAGGTGCAGGTTTGCCGACACGACATCCTTGACGAATACGAAGTCCCTGGTCTGCCCGCCGTCGCCGTAGATGCAGATTTTCTCTCCCTTCACGGCCTTGGACACGAATATCGGTATCGCCGCCGCGTACTGGCTCTGCGGGTCCTGCCTCGGCCCGAACACGTTGAAGTACCTGAGGCAGGCGGTTTGTAGCCTCCCCTCCCGTGCGAACATCTCGCAGTAGAACTCGCCGTCGAGCTTGGTCACCGCGTAGGGGCTGAGAGGCTCAGGCTTGAAGGACTCGAGCTTCGGGGACTCGGGATTCTCGCCATAGACTGCGGCCGAGCTGCAGAAGCAGAGTTTCTTCACCCCCGCCGCCGCCGCCTCCTCCAGGACGGTCAAAGTGCCGACAGTATTGACTTCCGTGTAGCCTACAGGATCGCCCATTGACTCGACGACGCTTATCGCCGCGGCCATGTGGAACACGTAGTCCACGCCCTGTAGAGCCTCCCTGACGCACTCCCTGTCGCGGATGTCTCCCTCCATGAGCTTGTGTTCGAGCCCCGTGAGGTTCTCCCTCCTGCCGCTGCGGAAATTGTCCAGGACACGCACCTGCGCGGCACCCTGCAGCTCCTCGACCATGTGGCTGCCGATAAAACCCGCCCCGCCTGTG
>CAZANS010000063.1:7807-9875 GCA_964486565.1 uncultured Victivallales bacterium | reverse complement strand
TGTCAGCCAGGGCCTGGTCGAAGGTGAGCTCCGGATACCTTATGGCATCGGGATTTTTCTCCGGGTCGGCGCTGTATATGCCGTCCACCTTCGTGGCCTTGAACAGAGCCTGTGCGCCGATCTCTAGAGCCCGCAGCGACGCGGTGGTGTCGGTGGTGAAGAATGGGCTTCCCGTGCCGGCGGCGAAAATGACGATCCTGCCGTTCTCCATAGCCTGTATAGCTGCCTTTCGGTCGTATCTGGGTGCCACCGGCTCCATCGGGATTGAGGTCTGCACCTCGGCGGAGAACCCGGCGGCCTCGAAGGCATCCCTGAGGCACAGGGCGTTCATGACAGTCGCCAGCATGCCCATGTAGTCTGCGGTTACCCTGTCCATGCCGCGCCCGGTGCCCATGATCCCGCGCCAGATGTTGCCCGCGCCGACCACCAGCGCGATCTCGACACCTTCGTCAACGACCTCCCCGACACGCCTGACGACCGTCTCCAGCGCGTCCGCCTCGTAGCCGGTCTCGAGATTGCCCTTCAATGCCTCCCCGCTCACCTTGAGCATGATCCTACTGTAGTTGAATGCCGATTCCATAGATTTTCCTCCCGAAAACTGCTGACAATCTACATTGCCGGCGACTATTGTCAAAGCCGTTTGCGTGATTTGATCACCTCTCCGTGAAAACCGCCAGATAGACGACCTTGTCCGAGACAGGATCCAGCTCGTGCTCCTCGACAGAGTCGAAGAAGAGGCTGTCACCCGGCGACATCAGATATTCCACCGCGCCGACACGGTATTTCATCATGCCCTCAAGAACATACACAAACTCCTCTCCATCATGTGACAACACCCCGCCCCCAATCTTCCCCTTCTCAGCAACAAACAAATATGGCTGCATACCTTTCGAATGCTTCTCAGACGCAAACGCAAAAAACGAGTAACCCTTGTCTGTCATCGTCCTCGACAATGTCCTCGACGAAGGCGTGAATACCGTACCCACCGCACTCTCCTCGCTCAAAAAACTAGCCACAGACACTCCAAGCGCTGACGCAATCTTCCCAAGCGTCGCAACCGCAGGAACCGTCCTCCCTGTCTCAATCTTGCAAAGCAAACTCCGGGTAAAACCGCACATGTCAGCAATCTCCTGCAACGTCCGACCCTGAACTCTACGAACCTTCCTTATCCTCATACCTATATTCAAACCCATCATACAACTCCTTTTGTTTACTTGGCTGACTATAATTCAATCCTGTTGAATTGCAAGCCCCGGAATAAAGATTTCGCTTGACTTTTTTATTTTATGCAATATGTTTAGATTTTAATGGGAACAGAAACCGAGACCAGTTTTAGTGTAGTCAGTCTGGAATGGCAGGCCACCTTCGATGCCATTTCGGATTTGATATTTGTTTTGGACAGGGACTTTCACATACTCCGTTTCAACAAGGCCGCCATTGAGAAGATGGGTGTTCCTGCCGAGCAGATAAAGGGCATGTTTTGCTGGGAGGTCATGCATGACAGCAAGGAGCCCCACCCCGACTGCCCGGTGATCAAGATGAATGAGACCAAGAGGCGGGAGAAGGCGATCCTCGAGATAAAGGGGATACTTTACGAGGCTAGCGCCGACCCGATATTTGACAGTGCCGGGGAAATCTGCGGTGTAGTCCACATACTCTCCGACGTGACGGACAGGATAAACTCGCTCAGGGACGCGAGGGAGACCCATCTGCTATACCAGGACATGATTGACAACCATTCGGCGGGGATGTACAGGATAAGGGTTGAGCAATCGGGAAGATGGGACCATTTGGACAAACCCCCTTTCAGGTATGAATTCATTAACGACCGTTTTGTTGATATCCTCGGCCTGACGAGGGAGAAGCTTGTAAAAGATCCCTCAGCCACGATGAAGCTTGTACATCCTGACGACCTGGATGAATGGATACGCCTAAACCAGGAGTCCGACCGCAATCTCGGGGTGTTCAGATGGCAGGGACGCTTCGTGGTCAACGGCCAGATAAGATGGCTTCACTTCGAGTCCAGGCCGCGCGTCATGTCCAACAACGACAGGATCTGGACAGGTAT
>CAZANS010000063.1:0-7707 GCA_964486565.1 uncultured Victivallales bacterium | reverse complement strand
TCGACATCAGCGACCTGAAGAAGTCCGAGGACGAGCGCGTGAGGCTTGAGGAAAGTCTCAGGCACGCCGAGAAGATACAGGCCATAGGGCAGCTTGCCGGCGGAATCGCGCATGACTTCAACAACCAGCTCATGGGAGTCATGGGCTATGCGCAGATTCTATATGACGCGCTTGAAGACCCGGAGCTCAGGGATTACACATCGAACATTCTGACTGCCTCCAGGAGGGGCTCCGACCTGACACGCAAACTCCTCGCCTTCTCACGCAAGGGTAAATACACGACAGTCCCGGTGGATGTCCACTCGATGATCGAGGAGGTAGTGAAGATACTCCAGCACAGCATAGACAAGAAAATAGGTATAAAGACCGATCTGCAGGCCGTTAACTCGACCGTCAGCGGCGACCCTACACAGATACAGAACGCCTTGCTCAACCTCGCGTTGAACTCACGCGACGCCATAGCCGACTCAGGAGAGATCAGGTTCCTCACGGAGAACATGGACCTCGAAGATGTCGCAGAGCTGCGCAAGGAACATTCTTTTCCCGCAAAAGGCCCCTGCATAAGAATCTCCGTCGAGGACAGCGGGGCAGGGATGGACGGGCATACCATGAGCCACCTTTTCGAGCCGTTCTTCTCCACGAAGCCGCCGAACAAGGGCTCCGGGATGGGCCTGGCTTCCGTGTACGGCACAGTCAAGAGCCACAAGGGCTTTATCTTCGCCGACAGCACGCCGGGGAATGGAAGCGTCTTCAGCATCTTCCTACCGGTTATGCTGGATGCCCGGAGCCCCAAGAAGAAACCCAGCCCCAAGAAAGAAGCGCCGGCAAAAAACAAGGCGAGCATCCTTGTTGCGGACGACGACGAGATCATCAGGACAATGCTTTCGAAGACTTTGTCGGCCCTCGGCCATAAGGTCACGGCCGCAAAGGACGGGGCACAGGCTGTGGAGATATATAAATCATCCCCCCATGACTTCGACCTTGTCATCCTGGACATGATTATGCCCGGGAAGAACGGGAAGGACGCATTCTTCGAGATGCGCAGGATAAATAAGGATGTCAAGGCTCTCATCATCTCCGGATACAGCGTGGACAAAGAGGTGCTCAACCTTCTCGATCACGGCCTGCAGGGCTTCATACAGAAACCCTTTGAAATAGCGGAACTCGCAAAGAAAATATCCTCCGCAACCAATTAACCCAAATTGCAAGCCGCGCGGCCACGGGGAGTTTTGAAATTGGCTCTTTTGTAGTTAAAAAGAGCGGGGTTATGGTGAGGCGAAGGACTTGATCGAGCGGATTTTCTTTTGTCGCCATGCCGATAGGGAGTCGAGTAAGGCGATGATGAAAACCACTGA
The DNA here is from genome assembly GCA_964486565.1 of uncultured Victivallales bacterium. Taxonomy (GTDB): domain Bacteria; phylum Verrucomicrobiota; class Lentisphaeria; order Victivallales; family JAADHT01; genus JAFGFR01. Next base: position 6,352 of record CAZANS010000063.1, on the reverse strand, counting down.
GCATGCGAGTACGAAGACATCCCCGAACCTGGAGTAGAAGGTGAGCGGGGGATTGTTCAGCACGTTGACCTCGAACTCTGTGAAGCCTCTGCATGATGCCTCAGGGGAAGGGATGAACTTCCCTTCGGGTCCCACCTTGCCCGAGATGCTGTCGGCGATAAGCCCGTTGGGCAGTATCAGGCAGCTTCCGTTGTTGTTCCCCGCACGGATCACTGGCCTTCGCGTCTCGACGGCCCTGAACACCGAGTTCGCCAGATGCTGCTCGGGCTCGGAGCTTCTGGGATACCATGCGTCGTTGGTGAGGACGAGGATGATGTTTGCGCCCCGCAGGGCGAACTCCCTCGAGAGGTACGGGAAGATGTCCTCGTAGCAAATGAGGGCTGCAGCCCTGACACCCGGCTTCAGCTCGAATAGTGTGTATCTTTTGCCAGCCGACAGGTCGCGGCCCATCCCGAATTTCCGCTTGATCCAAGGATAGAACCTGCCCAGCGGAGTGTACTCGCCGAAGGGCACCAGATGCTGCTTGTAGTAGTGGTCCAAAAGTTTTGTGTTGTTGTCTAGGTGCAGCACGGCGTTGTACATCGGGATGTCCTCCTCTGGGGTGTCCTTGGAGATGTCTTTCGCGAAGTCTGTCGAGCCGATGAGCATCGGGACACCGGCATTCCTCTGGAGCTGGGACACCTTGAATCTGTAGAAGTGCCCGAAAGTGCAACCTGAGAAGAATGTTATGGGCACTGCGGTCTCGGGCCATATCAGTATGTCCGGGTCGGACGACACAGCAAGGTGGGAGAGGGAGATGTACTGCTCGAGTGCGAATTCCGCCTCGCCAGGCTGGGGAATTCTCATCTGCGGTATATCTCCCTGGACAACCGCCGCCCTGAGTGTCGTCACGGATGCACCCGCAGCTCCCTGCTGCGTGTGAGCGAGCAAATTCGATGAAACGAGTGATCTGACACCCAGAAAGATGCAGCCCATGAGTGCGGCGATTCCGATGATCAGCGGCACGGGACGCTGGAATCTCGTCGAGCCACGCAGGGATTTGTACAGGCCCTCCCCGGCGAGCGAGAGCGCAAGGTTGAAGTAGATGAGGATGAACGTCAGCCCGTAGACACCCGTGAACTCGCATATCTGGATCAACGGGATGTTTTTCCATTGCGACGCGCTGATGAAGTTCCATGGCAAGCCAGAGAATATCCAGCTCCTTGTCCAGTCAAGAAGACACCACAATGCCGAGCACACGACAATAAAAGCCGTCTGCCGGATCCAAAGCGGTGACCTGGGCGGTTGCAGACCCTCCAAAGGCTCAGGAAGCATCCTCCGATAGAAAATCGGCACCATCCCGGCCCAGAAGGCAGGGTAAAGCCCAAGCATAAAGGCCATGCCGAAGGGTATGAAGAACTCGATCTCGCGGAGCCATGCGAAGGAGGTCAGTGCCCAGAAATATCCCCATACCATGCCGTCGGCGAAAGCCCGCCTTGCAGGCCTGCGGCGGGCAAGCAGAAAGAGCGGGATAACCGAGATCCACGCCAGATGTGAGTAATTCAACGGAGGGAAGATTGACGAGTACAGCATCCCGCAGCCTGCGAGGGCCGCGAACCGGAGGATTTTTCTTTTTCTGCTGACCAGCCATGCCTCATTGCCTGGACGGACGTCGGCAGGGGCAGGGGAGAGGCCATGATCCGGCACCCCGGGAACAGGCTCGTCAAAAGCAGCAGATGCTCCCTGGATGGCGCCTTCCCCGTTCATTTGGCCCTTTCAGAATTGAGGCGGGTCATCCCCGAACGTGTCAGAAACTCGTGTATCCAAGGGTCGGGGTTGTCGTTCAGAAGCTCATCGAGCGAGCCTATGGCAGAGACCCCGCGGAGGTTCTTGTCAAGCATTAGAACACGGTCGGCGATAACGAATATGCTCTCAAGCTCGTGCGTCACAATCACCATTGTCGTGCCCAGCTCTTCGCGTATGTTCAAAATCAGCCTGTCGAGCTGTGCCCCCGACACCGGGTCCAGCCCCGCAGAGGGCTCGTCAAAGAAAAGTATGCTGGGATTGAGCGCCATCGCCCTTGCAAGCCCGGCGCGTTTCCTCATCCCACCACTCAGAGATGCAGGCAGGTAGCTACCGTAGCCTTCGAGACCGACAAGAGTGAGCTTGTCATCTACTATCGCATCGATCATCTCAGGCTCAAGCGGCGTGTACTCCTCAAGCGGCAGCGCTATGTTGTCCCTCACGCTGAGCGAGCCGAAAAGCGCCCCGGATTGGTACAGAATACCGAAACTGCGCATGATCTCACGTTTCTCCTCACCCTCGGAATTGACAATGCTCCTGCCGTTGATCAGGATATCCCCCTCCCACGGGGTGCTGAGTCCGATGAGATGTCTGAGCAGCGTCGTCTTGCCGCAGCCCGAGCCGCCGAGTATCACAAACACCTCCCCGCGATCAATATCAAAATCCACATTCTCCAGTATGACCGTGTCGTCGTAGCCGATCGTCAGATCAGATACCACTATCGCTTTGTTTGACTTCTTGACCATGATGCCCCGGTTCAATAGCGGCTGAAGACGTAGGTGAGGAAGGCATCGGCGATGATGATCACGAATATGCTGGACACCACCGCCTTGGTCGCGGAATGCCCGACTCCCTGCGCGTCGGTGTCGGACTCGAAGCCGCAGATGCAGCCCACCACAGTGATTATCGCCGCGAAAACCAAGCTTTTGGTGAGGCTCTCAGCCAGATGTATCGGCTTGAGCACCAGCAGTGTTCTGCTCGTGTACGCAAGTATCGGGATGCCGAGCTTGAAATACCCAACGGCCATACCCCCCAACACTCCGACAAAGTCGCCGAATATGGTGAGCAGGGGCATCGTGACTATCATTGCTATGAACTTCGGGACGAACAAAAATCTGCTCGGCACGAAGCCGAAGGTGGTCAGCGCACTGACTTCCTCCCCGACCTTCATCGTCCCGATCTCCGCAGCAAAAGCAGATCCCGCACGGCCTGTCGACACCATGGCCACCATCAAAGGCCCTAGCTCCTTTATGATCGAGAGACCCACAGCGTCGGCCAGATATATGTCCGTGCCCACCTTGGACAACTGAACAGCTCCCTGAAAGGCAAGGATGAGCCCCATCAAAAAGCATATCATGCTGACTATCGGCAGCGCGTCCGCGCCGCACACATCCATGTAGTAGAACGTCTCCCGCCACCTTATCTTGTGCGGACGCCTCACAGCTTCGTACAGCGCCGCACTGAACTCCCCCGCAAAACCAATCACAGACATCACAGCCTTCCCGACATCAATGCTCAGATTCCCGATATGGAGTATTTGCTCCTGCATGTAGTGGTGCACAACGGCTCTCGCCTGTAGATGCTTGCCTTTGAAGCTCGAGTGCCTGACCACCTCCTTGTTCATCTTCTCCGACAAGCCGGAGACAAAAAACTTCTTCGATTTCTTGATGCAAAGGTTCTTGGTCGCGGAAAGCAGGCTGAGCGCAAGGGGGTCGGCTTTCTTCAGAAGATGGACATCCAACACGATCTCCTCAATCCCCTTTTTTGTCCGGGACAACGAGGATCTTATATGCTTGAACGCCCTCGACGCAACTTCGCAGGTCAGATCCTCGCACTGGATCTCGAAGCAGAGTGTACCCTCTCCGTAGCTTATTTCCTTGACAATCTCATCCATATGGCCGAACATCCCGATCCGCTATTCTTTACTCTCCGCACCCCCTCAAGGGGAGTGAAAAATATGCAGCGGTGAAAGTAAGCCGGATTCTGTCGTCCTTCGGTGCAAGCACCTCTGGCGGCGGCCATCAATCTAAGCGGCCGGAACCCGGGATTAATAACGTCGCGGGCAACGACATCATCCCCTATTTGGCCTTGCTTCGGGAGGGGTTTGCCCTGCCCCTTCGATCTCTCTCCGGGCGGCGGGCTCTTACCCCGCCATTTCACCCTTACCACGATGCCTTAGGCACTGCGGCGGTATATTTTCTGTGGCACTTTCCTTCCCGCGGCGTATCGTCCGCGGTATCCCGCATCGCGGGACTCCCTGCCCTGTGAAGTCCGGACTTTCCTCCCCGATGCGCACGAATGCACCTCGGAGCGGCCGCCTTCACCGCTGCAAAAGTAAAATCTAACCCGTTATCACAATATGTCCATAGCTCTTCACGAAAAATCCCAAACTTTGGCTCTTCAGCAGAATCTGTGGGTAAAAAACTATTGAAAATTGCTGAGATTTGGGATAACAGGGAGAGAATGATTGGGATTTTGGTGTATTTTATCTGTTTCAGGATGATTTTGAGCTAAGGAATTTATAGGAGGTGCTATTATGAGGCGTTCTGAGATAAACATGCACATAGAGAGGGGGATTGAGTTTTTTGAGGGTTCCGGCTTCAAGCTACCGCCATTTGCGTACTATACGCTTGACGACTGGGCCTTGATGCGTGGGGAGGAGGGCGTGGAGGAGATATATGATCTCAAGCTTGGCTGGGACATAACGACATTCGGCACGGGGGAGTTCGAGCGCGAGGGGCTTTTGCTCTTCACCTTGCGCAACGGTATATCCGGCTCGGTGGAGTATCCGAAACCCTACGCGGAGAAGATCATGATGGTCTTGGAGGGGCAGGTTACGCCGTGTCATTTCCATTGGAGTAAGCGCGAGGACATCATCAACCGTGGAGGGGGGAATCTGGTTATGGAGGTCTGGAAGGCTGGTGAGGACGACAACTTGTCGGACGAGCCTTTCAGCCTTGTGGTTGACGGCGCGCGGCGGGGCTTCTCACCGGGGGGCAAGCTTGTGCTCACCCCTGGCGAGAGCGTGTGTTTTGACCCCTATTCGGCGCACAGGTTCTATGGCGAGCCTGGCTCCGGCCCGGTCATGGTCGGCGAGGTCTCGTCGGTCAACGACGACACCTGCGACAACTGTTTCATAGAGAAATGCGAGCGTTTCGACACGGTCGAGGAGGACGAGCCGCCGAGGCATCTCCTTGGCAACGACTACGAGAAGCTCCTGGGAGGTGAGAGATGAGACGCGGTATACTCGGCGCGGGCAACTGGGTGCTCGACAAGGTGAAAATAATTGACCGTTGGCCAGCCGAGGGGGAGCTGTGCAATGTGATGTCCCAGGAGAAATCCGGCGGCGGCGGCTCCTTCAACGTGCTTATGGATATAGCGGCAATGGGTTGCGGCATACCACTTTGCGCCTGCGGCATGCTGGGTGATGACTCCGACGGCGACTATCTTTTGAAGCTTGTGGTAGAGAGGGGGATTGATGTCGGCGGGATTTTCAGAAGCGACCATCTTCCGACATCCAGCACGGAGGTGATGACGGTTAAGGGCACTGGCAGGCGCACGTTCTTCCATGACCGAGGTGCGAATGCCGAGCTGGCGCCGGGACATTTTCGCGAAATCCGCAAGGACGTGAAAATATTCTATTTGGGTTACCTCTTGCTTCTCGACTCGCTCGATGCCCCTGACACCGATTACGGCACCGGGGCAGCAAAGGTGCTGAAGGGGATGAGTGAAGCCGGTTGCACCACTGTGGTTGACGTGGTGACCGAGGAGGCTGGGAAATTCAGGGACACGGTGCCGCCCTCGCTTGCATATACTGATTATCTGGTGCTCAACGAGGTTGAGGCCGGGAACTGCAGCGGGTTGTCTACTCGCGATGGCGATGGTGAGGTTGATTTGCCGGCGGTCGAGGGCTCAGCGCGGCACCTGTTGGAGATGGGTGTCAGGAAGACTGTGGTGATACATTATCCAGAAGGAGCTGTGGCCGTTGGGCGAGACGGTAATGTCGTCAGGACGGAGTCTTTGCCGATAGCCCCGTCGGAGATTGCCGGGAGCGTAGGCGCCGGGGACGCATTCTGCGCGGGATTCGTGTATGGGCTGCACGAGAATCTCAACACCGAGTTGTGCATTAAAATCGCGGGTGTCAGCGCGTGGTTCAACCTCCAGTCGCCCACCGCGACGGGCGGGGCACCAAGCCTGGAGAGGATTCTTGAGCATGTCGGGAAAGAATAACGGCACCAGTGTATTACTCGGCATCGGCGCAGGTCCCATACAGACGGGGATCTTCGTCAAGGGCGCCAGGCTGGCTGGTTTCGGCAGGATAGTGCTGGCCGATGTTGACAAGGATATTGTCGCCTCTGTACGCCGATCCGGTTTTATCTCCGTTAACACCGCTTTCACCGACTGCGTCCGTAGTGATACATATCCAGAAATAGAGATTTACGACCCCTCAGACCCCAAGGACATGCCTTCTCTGATCCATGCTGCATCTGAAGCCCTGGCCGTAGCCACCGCCCTGCCATCAACGCGGTTTTACGCCCATGTCTCCGCGTGGCTGCGCGACGGCTTTGCC
>CAZANS010000062.1:0-9925 GCA_964486565.1 uncultured Victivallales bacterium | reverse complement strand
ATTCTGGAATTCTGCTCACGGATGTTCTTGATCTGATCCAGAACATTCTCTTTCTCCACCCGAAGGCTTTGCATCCTGGACCAGGAGTCCCACCACTGCCTCGCGCCCAGAGTCAGAAGCATGAAGACAAATGCGCCCAGAAGAATTATGAACGACAGCTTTAGCGTCCTGAACCTTTCCGGCACGATCTCGGGAGGAAGCAGCACCCGCATGTTCCTCTTGTCGCCAAAATCCGGACCCAGCGCGTAGGCTGCTATAATCATCGCAGGCATGAAATGCCCGACATCCTCCCGCGGGATCGTCTCCGGTGGGGAGAACCCCAGTGCCTCGCATACTGCATCCGGCAACGGCGAAGCCTCCGGCGGATCGCCGTCCACCTTGACCATGCGCCTGACTCCAGAGTCAGCCTCCCGTGAGTAAAGGAAGTCGGGGTCAACATCCGGCATGTAGAAAACATCATGCTCAGACAGCAAGGGGTCAACTAGCTGGTAGGGATGCATGAAGGCGTCAATCCTTATGCCTGCCGCGCTTAATTCCGTTATCAGCTCGTTCCAGTCGGCCTTCAGGATCGCAAAAATACGAAGAAGCATCTTCGAACCTTCACCTCCGCTGCGTATGATCCTGTAGCCGTATATCATGTCCAAGGGGTTGCAGGGGACTTGTCTTGGCAGCTCGTACTGTATTGCCTGGCGGATGTCCGACTCGTTCATCTGGGGGACGGCCATGTCGAAGCACACGCTCCCCGGCAGGTTGCCGCCGACGACTATCAACTGCGTTGACGGGTGCGACAGCTTCGATATGGTTTCCGCCAGGGTATGGAAAAGCTCATCCTTGGCGGCATTGGCTACGGCGAAGTCGGCAAGCTCAAGCCCCGTCTTCGACCTGACAGCCCTGACACCGTGTACTCTTCCCTCCAGAGTCCAGTATACAGAAACACACTCGTGCTGTTCCAACAAGCCCATTTATTTGCTTCCTAAAATGAATGATTTGCGTGGTCAAGAATGTATCATGGACAATGATTGTTTCAACCCCGGAAGCCGAAACCCTTCGTTGCCGGTCTCCAGATCGCGAAGTCCCTCCCTCAGATACCTAAGCCCTCTCGGTATGTGCCGCAGATAGCTCTTCTTGCCTTTCTTCAGCCCCAGATATGCATAGGCGCCCAGTGCCTGCATGCTTCTTTGCAGTCCCGCGCAGGCTGCGAATTTCGCAAAATCCTCCCTCTGGAATGTTAATTTCCCGGGAAGTGGCGTGCGCATGAAGATATCCAGGTAGGCATCCTGCAGCTCCTCGCGAAGGCACCGCGAAATGTCGGCATAGGGATCCTTCAGCAGCGACATCAGGTCATAGGCCATGCTGCCTGCCCTCGCGCCTTGGAAGTCAACAACCCTTACCCTTCCTTCCTTGAAGATTATGTTTGAGGACTGGAAGTCCCGGTGTATCAGCACCTGAGGATGGCTGAACGTCTCCGCGGCAAGATTGCGAAATTCGCCATCCAGCGCCCTGAGGGCATCCTCCCCCATCCCGCAATAGTTCCCGAGGAAGTTGTCCGAGAAATAAGCCGTCTCCCATAGCAGATAATCCTCGTCGAACACCCTGAACCCCGGGCCATCCTCGCCAACTTGGACAATCCGCATGTCGTCGTAGGTACGATTTTGGAAATCCACAAGCCATTCCACGACGCTCATGTAGAGCCTTCTCTTCTCGGACACGGAAATCCCTTTCAGCCGGTCAAGCAGAACATCATCCCCCAGATCCTCCATCAAAACTATATGCCTCTCAAATGAATAGGAATCTATACGGGGCGTGCCGGCATCGCATGAATGCAGATATCCCCCCGACTCAACAAAACGCCTGAAATCAGCAGTGTCCCTCCCCGAACACATCGCAATCTTACTCTCAGCCTCCTCGTATATCCTGAAAAACACCCTTTCAGACGCGCCCTTCAATGCCAGGGGTTTCATCGCCAGCGGCATGGAAGGCCTGCCCAAGGGAAGTTTGAACACCCCCGAGACAACATCACGGTGAGCATCCAGAAAGCTCTCGGAAGACCCTATGTCCCTCCAGTAGAAGGATTTCTCGCCAGTCACTGTAGGCAGCCCGGTATAGCCCCGAACTTTGCCCGGCGATACCCGCACGGCCGACAAAATCGCCTCGATCACCGAGCAGTTGACAACCTCAGCAGGAAGGAAACGGAATATCTCCGGGCTGAACACAGTAATCCCCGCATAGGTGAGCAGGCGCGCTGGGGAGGGAGCCCCCAGCCTTCCAAGTATGTCGCAGATGCTTCCGTCGCCCTCCATAGAGACCTTGTTCTCCGGCCCGTCAAACAATACCATCGTGGCATACGCCCCGCTCGATAGATGATCGCAGATCAAAACCTCAAAATCAAGATCAGTCACGATGTCGCCGTTGTGAAGGATAAAACACTCGGTGTCTGAAAGAAAATCCCTCGCATTCACCAAGGGTCCGCCTGTGCCCAGGATCTCCGCCTCCTCGTAAATAACGACTCTGCCGACCCATCCCGACCGCGAAACAGCATCCGATATCTTATGCCCAAGATGATGCGTGTTTATTGCGAATCTCGCAACCCCGGCACGGCGCAGCGATTTCAGGATTAGCTCCAGAATCGTTGTGTTGCCCAAAGGCAGCAAGGGCTTAGGTACCACGTCGGTCAGCGGGGCAAGCCTGCTCCCGTAGCCCGCAGCAAGAACTATAGCTCTGACATCCCTCTTTATGCCCGCCTCCATTAATTAATCATGAGAGCCAGTTTCAAAACTCCCCCCCAACCCTTTGGGCGGCAGGCTTTTTACCCGCCGGGCAGGCCGACAAAATTAAATTAACGCAGATGGGGAAACTTTTCAAGCCCCAAACTCCCTCTCTCCTGTGATCTGTTGCCCAGTCCGGGTTTTTTTTTTGCTATCCGTATTGCAAGGTTGGCTGTCAAATGTACATTAAACACTGTCAGGGTGCCCCGGCACATATCTGGGGCAGTGCATCATGAATTTGGCTGGAGATTGAAAATGTGGGACTATAACGAGAAGGTGATGGAGCATTTCATAAGCCCCAAGAACGTCGGCGAGATAGAGGATGCCGACGCGGCAGGGGAGGTGGGCAACATATCCTGCGGCGATGCCTTGAGGCTGACCTTGAAGATAAGCCATGAGGGGGTGATAGAGGACGCGAGATTCAAGACTTTCGGCTGCGCGAGCGCGATAGCCTCGTCGTCGGCATTGACCGAGCTGGTGAAGGGGATGAGCATAGAAGAGGCGGCGAAAGTGACCAACCAGGACATTGTCAGGGTTCTTGGCGAGCTGCCCGAGGAGAAGATGCACTGTTCCGTGATGGGCATGGAGGCCCTGCAGGCCGCGATAGCGGACTACCGGGGTGAGTCTCTTGTTAAGCAGGAAGATGACCATGAGGGCAGGATAGTTTGCCATTGCTTCGGTGTCACGGACACCAAGATCCGCGCAATAGCGCGTCAGAACAATCTCCGAAGCGCCGAGGAGATACGCAACTACTCGAAGGCCGGCGGCGGTTGCGGGGGGTGCCTCGACAGCATCCAGGAGATCCTTGACGGTCTTTGGCGGGACGAGCCTGGCCAGGCGGCATCAGAGCCGGCGGCGGTTCCGGGGATTGTCCAGAAGGTGCTCAGGATACAGGAGGTCATCGAGAAGGAGATACAGCCTATGCTGGAGCAGGACGGGGGAGGGCTCGTTCTCGTGGATGTAGTCGGAAACATCGTGAAGGTGAAGCTAAAGGGGCGCTGTGCGGTATGCCCCACATCCCATCTGACGATGAAGCACACTGTAGAGCAGAAGCTGCGCGAGTTCGTCAACCCTGATATCGAGGTCGAAGAGGTCAAGTAGGAGTTCTATGAATATGAATAGCCCCATCATCCCGCCCCTTGGGGAAAACAGGGTGGTCTACATGGACAACAACGCCACCACGGCGGTGGACCCTGAAGTTCTGGAAGCCATGTTGCCTTTTTTTGAGGAGTCCTACGGCAATCCATCCAGCGTGCACACTTTCGGTGGTCGGGTATCGTCAAGCATCGAGCGGTCGAGAGCCTCGGTGGCGGCGCTTCTCGGTGCCGACCCCTCCGAGATAGTCTTCACGAGTTGCGGCACGGAAAGCGACAGCGCCGCGATCTACAGTTCCCTTTTCCTTTGTCCCCAGAGGAGGAAGGTGGTAATAAGCAAGGTGGAGCATCCGGCGGTGCACAATGTCGGGAAGGAGTTGGTGAGGCGTGGCTACAAGGTCGAGGAGGTTCCTGTGGACACCAGGGGGAGGATTGATCTTGAGCGGGTTGAGGAGGCTGTGAACGAGCAGACCGCGTTGGTGTCCGTGATGTGGGCGAACAACGAGACCGGCAACATCTACCCCGTGGACAAGATCGGCGCGATAGCCAAGAGGTTTGGGGCGCTTTTCCATACCGATGCCGTGCAGGCCGTCGGGAAGATAGATACCGATGTGCGGGACATGCCCGTTGACATGCTGAGCATCTCGGGGCACAAGCTTCATGCCCCTAAGGGAGTCGGGGCGCTTTTTATAAGGAAAGGCACAAGGTTCAGGCCCTTCCTTACCGGCGGGCACCAGGAGCGCAACCGTAGGGCGGGGACAGAGAACGTCGCCGGTATCGTCGCCTTGGGCAAAGCCGCCGAGCTTGCGGTCCGGAACATGGACGTTGAAAACACACGTGTCAAGGCCATGCGCGACAGGCTTGAGAAGGCGATCGTTTCAACTATTCCCGTGACTCGAATCAACGGCGACCCAGAGAGCCGGTTGCCAAACACCGCCAACATCAGCTTCGAGTTCATCGAGGGCGAGGCGATATTGCTTCTGCTCGACAGGCTCGGGATATGCGCCTCCAGCGGCAGCGCATGCACCACCGGGAGTCTGGAGCCCTCCCATGTGCTCAGGGCTATGGGCGTGCCCTATACCGCCGCCCACGGCGCCATCAGGTTCAGCTTGTCGCGGTTCAACACCGATGACGAGGTGGACTACGTTGTCGAGCACCTGCCGCCGATCATATCGAGACTGCGCGAGATATCACCCTACTGGAAGGAGCCAGGGAACTGACCCGCAGCGGCGTCATTCCTGAAAGACACATGGAATTCCAACTTAAATCAATGATGGACGATCCTTATCTCGACATGCATCGCGGGGGCATTGAGTGGCGGCGCAGACGGGCCGAGGATGTCGAGGCGAGGATAACCAACGGGGAGTCCTCCCTTGCGGATTTTGCTAGTGCGCATGAGTACTTCGGGCTCCATAAGATCAAGGAAGGATGGGTATTCAGGGAGTGGGCACCCAACGCCACTGGGATCGTGATGAAGGGCGAATTCTCGGGCTGGCAAGAGTCGGAGGAGTTCGCTCTCAAAAAAATCAACGATGCAGGGCACTGGGAGATCAGGCTTCCAGAGAATTCCCTCAGGCACGGTCAGCTCTTCAGATTGAGAATCTATTGGCCAGGCGGCGGAGGCGACAGAATCCCGGCATATGCAAGAAGGGTGATCCAGGATGAGGAAACGAAAATATTCAACGCTCAGATATGGTTCCCGGAGAAGCCTTACTCATGGAAATTCAGAAGGCCCCTCGCCGAACACTCTTCCGCCAGGCCGCCCTTGATCTACGAATGCCATGTCGGAATGGCGCAGGACAAGGAGGGCGTGGGAAGCTATCAAGAATTCCGCGAGAACACACTGCCTCGCATCCTCAAGGCGGGATACAACACCGTGCAGTTGATGGCCATCATGGAGCACCCGTACTACGCCAGCTTCGGATATCATGTCGCCAACTTCTTCGCCCCGTCGTCGCGCTTCGGGACTCCCGAGGAGCTTATGCGGCTGATTGACGAGGCGCATTCAATGGGTTTGCGCGTGATCATGGACATCGTACATTCGCACGCGGTGAAGAACGAGGTCGAGGGAATCTCAAGATTCGACGGCACTCTTTACCAGTACTTCCACGACGGCCCCAAGGGCATGCACCACGCTTGGGACTCCAGATGCTTCAACTACGACAAGAACGAGGTGTTGCATTTCCTGCTGTCGAACTGCAGGTACTGGCTCGACACCTACAATGTGGACGGATTCCGTTTCGACGGCATTACCAGCATGCTCTTCTACGACCATGGGCTCGGGGAGGGCTTCAACTCCTACAACGACTTCTTCAGCCCCTCAAGGGTGGATGCCGAGGCCCAGACTTATCTGATGCTTGCCAACAAGCTCATACACGAGATCAATCCCGACGCGATAACCGTCGCCGAGGATGTCAGCGGAATGCCGGGACTCGGCGCTCCAGTGCCCGACGGCGGACTGGGATTCGACTATAAGCTGGCGATGGGTATTCCTGACTTCTGGTTCAAGACCATCAAAGAGGTGAGGGACGAGGACTGGAGCACCGACACAATCTACAGGGAACTCTGCGACCGAAGGCAGGACGAGATGACAATCTCATACGTCGAGTGCCACGACCAGTCAATCGTAGGCGGCAAGACTTTGATCTTCGAGCTGGTTGATGCCGACATGTACTTCGCAATGGACAAGAAGACCCCCAACGCCTCCGTGGACCGCGGCATCGCGCTCCATAAGATCATAAGGCTAATGACACTCGCCACCGCCGGGAACGGATACCTTAATTTCATCGGGAACGAGTTCGGCCATCCAGAATGGGTGGACTTCCCCAGGGAGGGCAACAACTGGTCATGCAAGTACGCAAGACGGCAGTGGCACCTGCTCGACAACCTAGAGCTCAAGTACCATTCTATTGGCGATTTCGACAGCGAGACCATACAGCTTTTCGACAAGCGCAGATTGCTGCTGCACTACCCTGAACTGCGATTCTCGCACTCAGCGGATCAGATCCTTGCGTTTTCCAGGGAACTGATAACATTTGTTTTCAACGTAAACCCCTCGCGTTCATTCCCTGACTATCCGATAGACCTGCCGCCGGGGAACTACCGTCTGCTATTCGACAGCGACGAGGAAAGATTCGGCGGATTCAGCCGCATAGCCTCAGGGCAGATTCTTCAAACAACAGACCTCAACGGAAGATCATGCATCAGGGCCTACCTGCCGTCAAGGACAGTCATGGTGCTGCAGAAAAACATCTAGAGGTTTTTTTATCGTGATATAGTTGCCGTTCAAAGCAAATGCAGGGTTTAAGGTTTCCATGACAATGACCATGAGGATCGAGAAGGATATGCTCGGCGAGGTCTCCATACCCGCCGGGGTCCTCCATGGTGTCCACACCCACAGGGCTGTCGTGAATTTTCCCATCTCAGGCAGACCGGTCTCACGGGACCTCGTACAAGCATATGCGCTTGTCAAGCTCGCATGCGCCATGACGAACAGCCAGATCGGGAAGATCGAACCTGCGAAATTCGCAGCCATCGAGCAGGCATGCCATGAGATGGCCGAAGGAAAGCTTAACTCACATATCGTGGTGGATGCCTTCCAGGGCGGCGCGGGGACCTCGACCAACATGAACGTCAACGAGGTGCTCGCCAACCGAGCGCTGCTCATCCTCGGCGAGAAGCCCGGGAACTACGATGTCATCCACCCGATTGACACCGTCAACATGCACCAGTCCACGAACGACACCTACCCCACAGCGCTCAAGGTCGCCGCGATATTCAAGCTCCGAGCAATGGAGAAGTCGCTTGTCAGGCTGCTTGACAGCTTCCAGAACAAGGAGAAGCAGTTCGCGCACATCGTCAAGATCGGCAGGACTCAGATGCAGGATGCCGTGCTGACGACCCTGGGCAAGACAATGTCGGCATTCGCCGAGGCCGTGGCCCGCGACAGATGGCGGGTATTCAAGTGCGAGGAGAGGCTGCGCGTAGTCAACCTCGGCGGCACGGCCATAGGCACCGGGCTGGGCGCACCAAGACAATACATTTTCAAGGCGACCGAGAATCTGAGGAAAATAACAGGCATAGGACTCGCACGCGCAGAGAACCTCATCGAGGCCACTCAGAACAACGACCCCTTTGTCGAGGTCAGCGGGATACTCAACGCTTGCGCATCCAACCTCCTGAAGATCGCCGGGGACATCAGGCTGCTCTCTTCGGGCCCCGACGCGGGAATCGGCGAAATCGCGCTCCCGAAGCTCCAGGCCGGATCCTCAATCATGCCCGGCAAGGTCAATCCGGTCATCCCGGAGGCCGTGTCCCAGGCCGCGCTGGCCGCAATGTCGAACAACAGCGCCATCGCGCATGCCGTCGCCCTCGGCTCGCTCGAGCTCAACCCCTTCCTTCCCCTCGTCGCCGAAAGACTCCTCGAGACCCTCACAATCCTCTCCAACGCCGCGCAAATCTTCGCCAACCTCTGCATCGATGGCATCAAAGCCCGCGATAAACGCTGTCAGGAGCACATCCTTTCAGCCACCGCCACGGTCACCGCACTCATCCCCGAGATCGGCTACGAGAACGCCGATAAAATCGCCTCCGACGCCGCCGCCTCAGGCAAGTCCGTAAGATCCGCCGCCATAGGCTCCGGCCTTCTAGATGCAGAAAAATTCGACCAGCTCGTATCACCAGAAGCCGTCAACCGACTCGGATCGAAATGAGCCTAGAGCCAGTTTCAAAACTCCGCGTGCCTCCGCCCCAACCCTTTGGGCGGCAGGCTCTTTTGGCGCGAATGCCGCGCCGCCGCGGTCGGGACAGACTAAGCAGGTATGCCCACTTCCGCATCGGCCTGGCCTCGCATCCAAAATGGCAAGCCGAACGGCCACGGGGAGTTTGGAAATCGGCTTTAACTCCTTAGGACTTTCCCTCCACCGGTCTTGGGGATTTCCTTGACCTTGCGGATTTCAGTCGGTATCTCGTGTGAGGAGAGGAATTGTGAGCAGAATTTGATCACCTTGTTGGTGTCCAGCTCCTTTCCAGGTTCTGTGACGACCTCGGCGACGACGACTTGGCCGTATTCGGGGTGTTCCTCGCCGAATACGCGAGTTTCCGCGATGTCGGGGCAGCGAAACAGCACCTCCTCGACATGCTCGGGGAAAATCTTCATGCCAAGAAAGTTGATCACGCTCTTCTTCCGGCCGATTATCATTATGTTGCCTTGGGTGTCGAAACATCCCATGTCGCCGGTGAAGAAGCATCCCTTGCAGAGGACCTGCGAGCTTTTGAGCCATGGCTGGTAGTATGCGTCGAAGAGGCCTGGCCCCTTCACGACGATCTCGCCGGCGGAGTCCTGGTGCTCCCGGAGGGCAATCCTGACTTGGCATCCTGGCACCGGGGTGCCCACGGTCAGGGCGTTCGAGTCGTCCGGGGCAGTGTTGATGCATGGCAGGCCGCACTCGATTATTCCGTATGCCTGATTGAGATGCCTGCCGAAACGCTTCGCGAAGGCGGCGGACAGGTCGGGTGAGAGTGCCTGCGCGGTGCTTATCAGGAACCTTACGCGCCCGGGCATGCCGGCTTTGTAGTCAACCCTTTCAGCCTCCTGCAGAAGTTTGCTGTAATGGTAAGGCGTGGCATACGCGAAGGTCGTTGACCCGCCGGTGAGTTTCTTCAAAACCACGTCCGCCGGGCAGTCAGAGGCAATGTCTATCCTCGCAACTTTCGTAAGATAAAGCATTATGCTCACTGCAAAATGGTATGCCATGGGAAGCAACCAGAGTATGCGGTCGGAGGAGCTTATCTGCAAGGCGTTGTTCGCCAGTTCTATGCGCTCTTTTATTGTCTGGTGCGACAGCACCACGCCCTTCGAATCCCCGGTGGTCCCAGAGGTGAACCTTATGAAGGCAGGGTTGAGCTTCTTGAAGCTTTCGGCGTAGCCGGGTTCTTCAGTGGCGACAGATGCGGAACGACGGAAAATCCGGAAACGTGTGCCCAAGGCCTCGATCTCGCCTCTCGCGTCGCAGCCGGCGGGAGTGAGACGCGACAACAGACCTTGCTCGATAAGGGCGAAGTCCA
>CAZANS010000061.1:0-9933 GCA_964486565.1 uncultured Victivallales bacterium | reverse complement strand
GCTGATCCCCAGACTCTTCCTTATCAGTTCACCTTTTCCTTGAATCCATCCGCCGATGCCGCTATATCGTGCATATATTTGAAGAGGCCGTTTCGGGCGAGAAGTTCATTGTAGTTGCCGGCTTCGACAAGAGCACCGTTGTCCATGACAAGGATCATGCCTGCTCTTTTCAGAGTGCTTAATCTGTGCGCTATTATTACAACTGTCTTGTTTGCGAAAAGGGAATTACAGCTTTCCTGAATGATGGCTTAGGATTCCGGATCGAGCGCCGATGTCGCCTCATCGAGAATGACAAGATGGCTTTTGACCATGATACATCGTGCGATTGCAAGTCTCTGCCGTTGACCACCTGAGAGCTGTCCACCGGCTTCCCCGACCCTGTAATTAATCGTTCCCGGCATCTCCTTGACAAAATCCCAGGCTTTTGCCAGCTTCAGACACTCAATTATTTCGTCATCTGACGCATCGGGCCGCGCATACCTCATGTTCGCGGCGATTGTTGTGTCAAACAGGAACGGATCCTGCAGAACAACGCTCCAAAGCGCCCTGTATTGCCGCAGGGGAAGATCCCGTATGTTCTGTCCGTCCAGACATATCGAACCGGAAGCGGGATCGAAAAAACGCAGCATCAGATTGGAAATTGTTGTTTTCCCGCATCCGCTTCTCCCGACCAGTGCCGCTGTTTTTCCCGGGGGAATTATGAAACTCAGGTTCTTAAGAGTCTCTTTTTTATCATCATACGAGAAGGAGACATTTCTGAACTCCAGTGAACCATCTATTTTTTCAGGCATCTTGGCATCAGGTTTTTCGGAGAGAGTGCTGCTCGTATCCAAAACAGAAAAGAGCTGGTCGAATGCGGCATTTGCCCCTGCAAACTGTCCGTACACATTTTTTATAGCATTAATCATTCCAACCAGGGGGAATAATACTCCGTCCCTTCTCTTCCTTATAATCTTGAATTTCGCTGATGAGGAAGAAATCAATGTGAGTTGCTTTGCAACGTTTTTGGAATCCTGGCACCCTTAAAGTCCCAGGAACTGAATCGCGAGACCGGAAGCCAAAATGGCCCCGCCTGCCAGCGCATGTGAAAAGCGCTCGGCTTTATCCAGTTTGACGAAACTGAACCCCCAGACCGATACAAGTACAATTGCCATCATCGTAGCAATCGTGACGATGCTGAAGACGGCTGCCAACAAGACCGTCCCGCACATGCTGTGCTGGGCAGCAGGAAACATCAGCAGCGGAATGAGCGGCTCGCAGGGGCCGAGTACAAAAATAACGAAAAGAATCCATGGGGTGATGTTTTTCTTTTCATCTTCATGGACATGGCTATGGACATTCGTGTGCGTATGTTTATGCACGTGCTCTCCGGAATCGTTATGCAGATGAGCATGCGTATGCGGCTTGTTTTTAATCGCGCGCCATATCCCCCATATGCAATACGAAAAGCCAAAGATCATCATGCCCTTCGCAGCAAGGCTTCCTCGGGCGGCCTCAAAGGCTTCCAGTTTCCCCAGGGCAATCCCCAGTACGACGCCCAGCAAGCCGAGAACCACCGAACTGAGCACATGCCCTAGGCCGCAGACAAAGGTGAGTCCCAGTGTTTTGCGCAGATTCCACTTGCGGGCTTTACTCATCACGATGAATGGCAGATAGTGATCCGGGCCGATCAGCGTGTGGATAAAGCCGAGTGAAACAGACGTGATACACAAGATCGTGAGCGTGGATTCATTCATGGGGTGTCCTCTTTTCAATGATTGGTTCGGTGGGGGGATGGCCGAGGCATTGGTCGCCGAATTTGCACCACTTGGCACAGCCCAGATCAATGCGCGGATTGCGGATCTCTTTCTGGCATGTGCGGCAGAGTCGCATCGGCTCGTCTTTCCAGAATTCGATGCTGGTTCCGCAATAGGGGCAACGGACATCGAAGATATCCTCCGGTGTCCAATACTGCATGTCCTGTCCCGGGCATTTGGCCATCAGAGACCTCCTTGAAGCGAGCAAGTTAAAGCCCGAAAATGAGATTGGCACAGGGGGTCGAAGGCGGCCTCCTCCATGCCGTAGACAATGGCATTAACGGTTAGTTCGAGGCGGGTGATCGGCGTTGTCGGAAGGCGGCCTTTTCGGATCACTGGTTCATGCGCTGCTGTCAAGCTGAAGACCTTGTAGCCGGTGGGCTCTGTCTTCAGAATGGCCTTTAAATGTCCGAGAAGAACATCCGCCTGCGCGTTCAGTTGCGCGCCGAGGTCTTGAAGCATCTCGCTGACCCGCTGCTCCGCCTGCGCGACTGGGGAAACAATCGTGGCTGAGGCGGCGAAGATCGCGGCCTCCGGAAGATTCCCCTTCGCGTGCTCAGCAGGCGACGCATCCGGCTTCCCAGGGGCTCGTGACTGGATATTTTTGATCAGACGCTCGACATGGAACCCTGTTGTCGCAGAAATGCACAGGAGTTCCACGGATGGATTTATGTCACGAATCCGGGCTTCTAAAGCAGTCAACTGCTTGACAGAAACGAGATCGCATTTGTTGAGGGCCACCAGGTCGGCAATTTCAAATCCGTCATGGATCAGGGGCATAGAGAAATCACGGATGGCGGGCAGTCGCTTCGCATCGGCGACCACCAAGAAGGTCTGTTTTTCAATGTCGCCGCCATAGCCGCAGAGACAGTGCTTGATCTGCTTGGGGCCTGCCACGCCGGAGGGCTCCAAAATGACGACATCCGGCTTGACCTCACGCTCCAGTTCCAGCAGCGTACGAACCAAGTCAATGCGCAGGCTGCAACAGACGCAGCCGGAATAGATCTCGCGGACATCCAGTCCTTCGGCTTGGAGCATGGTGCCGTCAATACCAAGCCGTCCGACTTCGTTCTCGATAATCGCAACCTTCCTCCCCTCGGCGACGAAAGCCTTCGCCAGCAGCAACAGCAGCGATGTTTTGCCGCTGCCTAAGAAGCCGCTAATGACAATGATTTCCATAGACGTTCCTTAAAGTAATCCAAACCATATGCGGCTGGCCAGTACAACGGCATCTTCGGCACAATAGGCGCGTTGGACCGGCCTGTTAAAGAAGAGTTCGGCATCCGCAGGGAACTCGTCATCGCCGAGCCGATAGACCAGCGTGACGGTCAGGCATCCAATCCCATGAATGCGTGCGCTGAAGTCACCCAGGTTAACGGGTTGAGAATCGAAGCGGCTGACTGCTTTTTGCAACTCCTCTAGGTGGTTCCCGTAACGCATCACAATGGGGCGGAGAGTCCTCGAAAGAAACGGTTCCAGATAAAATGAGCCGCCGGGGAATGCACGAAAGGGGATCAGCTCTTCGGAAGCGGCCAATGGCATTCCGCATAATAGGAGATGGAGGATCAGAATACGATCAACCTCTTTGGCTGCGGAACCGGTTTTGGTATCCAGGAGTTCAAAGGTGTCGGTTGTGAGTGTTAAATCCTCTCCGAAGGCGCGCAGCGCGAGGCGTTTGTTTTCAGGCGCGGGAAGTTTCAGCAGCGCACAGCGGGTCTGCAGATCAACCCCTTGAAGTTTTTCAATGGCTTGTCGGATGGCCTCTGACTGTGCGCTCTTCTTAGACATGGTTATTTCTTTGACGGATGGACGGGAACAAGGCGGCATGGGTGTGCGGAAGAAAAAGGGCGGCGGTGTACTGCTCCATGTAGGCCGGATCGGTACTCAATTCGATGTAGGTCATGCGATTGGCCAGTTCAATTTGCCGCTGGTAGTAATCTCGCGAAATCAGTGTCATGTAAGACCCCATCAGCGAGGAGTTGCCGATATATTTAAATTTTTCGCGCGGCAGGTCTGGGATCAGTCCGAGCACGGTCGCTTTGTCCAGATCCAAAAAACGGCCGAAGCCGCCGGCAATATAGATGCAGGAAAGATCGTCAAAGGTCATGTCAACCTGCTTGAGCATCAGCGCGCAGGCGGAATAGATGGCCGCCTTGGTGCGGATGATATTTTCAATATCGTTTTCATTGATTCGTAGTGCCTTGCCGGTCCCGCTCTTTTCGGCCGGGACAAGCGTGTAATAGGCAGTACGGCCACTGATTTCAATCGCAGGGGAGGGAATGTCCCGGTTCAGCTTTCCGGAGGAATCAAGCCAGCCAGTCAGGAAAAGATCAGCCAGCAAGCCGATCATGCCGGAGCCGCAGATGCCGAGCGGACGGGTTCCGCCGACAGTCCAGCAGTGACACGTTCCTGTGGCGGCATCCACTTCGACGCGTTCAATAGCGCCGATCGCCGCGCGCATGCCGCAAGCAATCCCGCCTCCCTCGAAGGCCGGACCTGCGGAACAGGCGCACGCAATCAGGAAATCGCAGTTGCCGATGACGATTTCGCCGTTGGTGCCGATGTCTATAAAGAGATTCACTGCGGCGCTGTCCGTCGCCAGATCGGTACAGAGTAGTCCGGCCGTGATATCGCCGCCGACGTAACTACCGACACACGGGGAGAGACATATCCAGGAATCGGGATTGATCTCCACGCCAACCTCTGTGGCTGTCAGGTAGAGCGACTTCATGATCGTTGGGGTATAGGGCTCGATCCGGATGTATTCCGGATTAAGGCCGAGCAGGAGATGCAACATGGTCGTGTTGCCGGAGATCACCGCGTTGCAGATTTCCTGAGGGCATACGCCGTATGCCGCCGTTGCTTTTTTGATCAGTCCGTTGACAGTCTTTAAGACAAGCGAACGAAGTTCCGCGCGCCGCTCGGGCTGGCGGGCGTAATTGATACGGCTGATCACATCCAGGCCGCAAGAAATCTGGGTGTTGTAGTCCGAATGTGTCGCGATGATTTTACCCATCTCGAGGGAGACCAGTTGAAGTGCCACAGTCGTGGTGCCGATATCCACCGCAATGCCGTAATTCCGCACGGTACTGTCCGAGGGCTCCACACGCAGAACGTGGATGCGAGTATCTTCCCGGACCAGCGACACCGTCACCTTGCCGAGGTCTGTCCGCAGGGTATCCGCGAGCCCGCGCAGGACGTTGAGGGAACAGACCACCTCATACGGCCCCCACTCTTTTTGAAGTGCCCGGGAGAAGCGGTCGAAGTCAGAAAGTCCATCCTCTAGTCTTGCGGGCGGCACATCGATCATCCACTTGATCGCCATGGGATCGAACTCCCAATTCTCCGGCAGCAGCTCACGCCGGATGAGGCAATCCTCATTCAGCGAATCAACGAACTTCCCGCCCTCCCATCCGGTCCGTTGCGGAGTCTGGATCGTGACATCATCCTTCAGAAGAATTGCTTTGCAGGCCAGAACATAACCGTCCACCACCAATTCCTTGGAGATGGTGCCGAGGCTGTTCGACTCAACGGTTCCGGATATGACGCGAACCATGCACTTGCCACATGTCCCTTTTCCGCCGCACGGCGCATCAAGCGACACATCTGCGCTACGCGCACACTCCATCAGGATTGTGCCAGGCAGTGCAGTGATCGACTTGTTTGACGGCAGGAAGGTGACTTTTGGCATAGCGTTTACTTATAAGTGGCTTTCACCCAGCTTTCAATATCGCTGGCTTCCTGTGCGCCGACGATTACTTTCCAGCCAGGCATGGACTCCTGCAATTCGCCGCTGATCTGCGCCACATAGCCCGGAATAACAAGCTCGCGTGTGTTCACCCGCTCATCCAGGTCAATGGATTTACAGAACTTGGCAATCGCCGAGCCGGAGAACTTGCCTGCAGCCCATGCCGTGAGCACGCTCATGCCCTCGCACTCAGGAATCACCAGCCAGGCATTTAGTCCGCTGTTCTCGATTTCACCGGAAACGATGAAGTAGGTCAGCGAGAAGTTGGTGGTGACGAAGACAGGAGAATCCTTTGTTGGCTCGCCTATCTCGTAGAGCTTAGGCTCGACCTGGATCGGCTTTTGCGGGTCGGTGTAGAGGTTCTGACGGAGGCTCATTAGGGGGACCATCTGCGCCGGCTCCAAGGAGGGCAGCACGCACACCCCCCCGTACTTTGAAAGTTCATTGACCGCAAACACGCTCTCTTCCAGCAAGTCAGATTTGGGTACGAACTGGAGGGTCGGGTATCCCAACGGCTTATAGCTGTCCTTCAACGCGGCTCGACGGGCAATGGAATTGGTCTGGAACCGTTCAGAAAGCGAGTATGACTGGAAGTGAAGCAGCAGGTCATTGAAGCCAGCGTCCTTGATCTTTGTTGTCAGTGCGGTCAAGGCGTCAAGGTCCGGCGCGGTGACGGCCAGCGCATGGCCATTGGCCGCAGCGACTTTCACCAAGACCTCCGCAGTCCCGGGGGTTGCAGAGGCCAGAATGCTGCGTGAGCCTTGGACCGCTTCGGCTGCTGGCGTGAGCTGTGGCACATCCGTGCTGTTGATCACGAGCGGACGTCCAGTGACCTTATATGCTTTTTTGCACAGCGCGGCGAACGTCGCGGGGTTGCCGGAATTACAGGTGACACATATTGCATCAATGGAAAGGAGTTCACCGACGCGGTCCAGTTCATACGTCTTGATGAACTGAAGCGTCTTGTCGAGCTCTTCAGCCGTCTCCGTGTCGTTGATATTGATTGCCAGCGCTGTCTGATTCACGAAGGTTTTTTCGTGGCGGTAAAGCACCGTTTCATCCCCGAGTGAGAAGGCCTTGTCCGTGCCGATCTGAAGCTTCTTCACGGGCGGTTCGCTGGCCGCGCCAAGGATCTGCTTTGCTTCGTCGGAAGCATAAGGACATTCCGAGAGCTCCGCTTTCTGAGCCGCCAGTTTCATGGCGAACGCGAGACACGTATTCGAGCCACACTCTTTGCAGTTCGTCTTCGGAAGCAACTTCTGTATTTGTAAGCCTGTCAATTTTGCCATGGTCTGAGTCTCCGATCTTTCAATGTGTTAGTTGGCCATTAGTTTGGTGATTGCGCGTTTCAACGCCATGGCCGCTTCTGGATGGTACATGATCGCCAGATCCGCACCGGCATAAAGAAGGTTGACGGCGGTATCCAGTTCCCAGAGCGCAGCCCGTTTGGCGAGGTCGCCCCACAGCGGGAAATCCTTTTCAGTCGCTTTGTACTCCTTGATCTTGATGCACTCCTGGCCGGGCGAGACGATCATCGGCGCACAGAGCAGCTCGTCGCCGCCCAAGGCCGTCTGACGGATGCGTTCCATGACGGAGTACGTGTATTCGATGCCATAGCCGATGGCGCTGGTCATTGGATCCATCACGATCTGTTCCTTCTTCAGATCCATGTTGGTCAGCAGGATATTCAGTTGCTTGCCTATGTTCACATCAATCGGGCTTTGCGCAATGAGCGTATGGCCATACGCTATGGCCGCGCCGGCAAGGGTCCGGTAGTTATCCTGCTCAACCCAGTTCAACAGGAGGTTTTCGCCGGCACAGGCCTGCGTCACCGCTTTCAGCACCTCGTTGTTCTTCTCGTAATGGCTGTGGCCGGTAATGATCAGCGGAACGCCGACAGTGCCCAGAACCTGTTTTACGAGCTTGACCGAGTCCTCGGCGCTCCGGTTGCCCTTCTCCGGATGGGTCCCTTCAAGGCGGACGCTGATGACATCCGCGCCGTATTGCTCCACCAGCACCTTAGCCATGGCTGCCGGATTGTCGAGCAGGCTGCCGTAGATCGTGCGCAGGACTGCCGGATATTTAGGACTGACGATATCAAAGACCTCCATCGCCACCAGGGGACGGTTGGGCATCTCGCCTTCCCAGAAGTGGAAGGGCATGGCTGAAGCACCGCCGATCTTGTGTGTGACGGTGCGCGTGCCGCCCTCGGCCTTTGTTGCGCCCAGCTTCACTTCCCAGAGTGTAGCATCGGCCTTTTCCCGCCTGATCTGGAAAGACGACACCTTGCTCAGGCGTTCCGCAGCCGAGGGTATGCGCTCAACGACCGGGGCAGTGACTGTCTTTTCAGCAACAGGCAGGGCCGACGTTTCTCCGAGGAAGCGCGAACTCAGCGTGCCGATGATATCGCGCACGATATCCTGAGTCAGGCTGGCCCGGACATCCTCCAGGATTGATTTCTTGAGGGCTTCAATCGCCGAGGCATCCAGGAGGGCAGTGGCTGCAGGCACAGGTTCTGTACCCTTCACAGCGGGAGCCGCGACAGTGGTTTTTTCCTGCTTCACTTCCGTCTCAGCCGACTGCGCATAGTGAGTCATGTCTTCCATCGACAGCGCAGGATGGCCGACCTTCTCCATGTAAGCCCGGATCGCGGAGGCCTCGGTGGCAATGGTCTCGTCTGCGATCTGGTCCATAAGGTGGGGAGCGTCCTGTTCGATGAAGCGTTTGACGAGGTCGTCACGTAAGAGCTCCTTGAGGGCCTTCGGCATCCAGACGAGACGCTTGAACCCGCCTTCTGCTCCGAGGAATTTACGGGAGGTCAGGAAGACCTTGCCACAGCCCATGAACCCGGGGGTCTGCTGACCGCCGCCTACGTTGCCCGCCAGCGTTGAGAAGGTCATGCCGACTGGGGTTTCGCCCTGGAACTCGCGGTTAACCACTATCACGCCATTCAGTTCAGGAACATACGCGCAAATTGCTTCGAAACAGCCGCAGCTGGTCATCGGGCGGTCCATGATTGAGTAAGCGCAGAACGAATCTATCGTCTTATGGCTGGTGGAGTATACATATTCATTGATACCCTGCCAGATGCCCTTGACCGGATCGAGACAGCTGCCTTTCTTCACGGGCTGGTTCGGGCCGGTCTCATCAATTTCATAGGCAGCCTTGCCGTCCAGCCAGTTGTAGGCTCCGCAAAGACCGAGGCGCTCCGGCGTGATGATACAGACATGATCCGGCGCGAAGGACTGGCAGAGCAGGCAGGAGTAGAAGGTCTCAACCGACTCGTCGGTCATCGCCTCAAGGCGGCGGTTGCGCTCGTCATAGACTTTGCGGGCGATTCGCACGCGGCGCTGCACTTCTGCAGGGTCGGTCACCAGCGTGACTTTGACCTTGTCCACGATCGCAGGATATTCCGAGAGCAGCTTCGCGTGCAAGATGTCGCCATAATGCCTGAGGCGCAGCCCTTTTTTAAAGCCTTCCTTGGAAACACGGGTCCAGACGATATCCCGCTGGCCCATGTGCCAGATACCTTCCGCGCCATTCACCAGATGATGGATCTGGCGCTCGAGAATCGGTTCGAAGTCAGACTGCATTTTCCGTCCGGCGACTTCGACCCAGATCGCAAGGGGCATGGCCGTGCCCTCTTTGACCGTGTCAATATCAGGGCCGATGATCTCGATTTCGCCGTCGTTGATCTGATTCATCTCCACGGAGGTGACGAATTCAAACGCAGTCGTCAAATTGCCGCCGAATTCGGCATGCACATCCTGCTTGCGGATGCGCTCGCCTTCAAACGCGGGGCCGTAGGCGACGGGCACGGGCACGTGGGTGATTATGATCTTGCACCCGCGGATTTCGAGCGCCCGCTCCACCATCTCGTCCGGCTTGACGTTGGCCACCACATGTTCGTAGGTACAGACACCAGTCGGCAGAATTTCAGGAATATCGGTGTCGGCGATGACTGGAAAGCCGTAGTTGATGGCACCGGCTGCTGCTGCGTATTTATCCGGGGTCACCTCGCCGAAGGCCAGCACGAAGGCAAAGATACGATCCTTGTTGTAACGGAGGTTTGCGGCGAAATCGCCGGGCTTGACGCCACCGAACGCCAGCGCCGCACGGTTCGCGAACCCCAGTGCGTAAATCAGCGCAGAAACATCTTTGCCGAACGGAACCAGGCGGGTTTCCCAGCCGAGCTGGACGCCCTCTTCGGCGAGCTGATCGGCGAAGGTCTTTCCGCCTACACCGCCAGCCATGAAGACATAGATGTTTTTCTGCTGTAGATCTTTTGCGATTTTCACTGCAATCGCGTTGGTCGGCGCGAGGCCGGTGATTGCCGCGAACCCGGGGGCGGTGCCGTCCACGAATTCAACGCCGCGCTCGCGCATGATC
>CAZANS010000060.1:0-10057 GCA_964486565.1 uncultured Victivallales bacterium | reverse complement strand
TGTCCTCCTTGCGGAGCACCCTCTCGGTGACATCAACGTTCTGGCCGAACCTCTGGTTCAGCTTGAAGCGTCCGACCTCTCCGAGATCGTAGCGTCTGATATCGAAGAAAAGCCTTTTGAGAAGTTGTTTTGAGTTCGGCACGCTCGGCGGATCGCCGGGACGCATTCTGCGGTATATCTCCTTGAGTGCCTCCTCTGAGCTGCGTGTGTGGTCTCGGCGCAGGCACACAATCAAGTAGTTGTCGCCATTCGGGACATGAGCCAGCTCCACAGCCTTCACACCGGCCTTCTGCAGGGCGCTCAGATGTGCCTCGTTAAGCTCCACGAGCTCGTCCAGCACCATCTCGCCCTTGGAGTCGAGCACAGGGTCAATGGTGTAGTAGTTGCTGATATCATCCTGTTTGAGCAGCGATGATATCTTGAGGTTTGCGATCTCGTAGACAGGAGAGAGCATGTCCTTGTTGGTCTCGTAGCCGATAGCGCGGAGAAATGTGGAAATAAGGAACTTTCGCCTTCTTCGGCGACGGTCGAGATAGATGTGCATCAGCTCGTTGATGTCGAACTGGACCTCCATCCATGAGCCTCGGTCGGGTATGAGACGGAAGGAGTATAGTGTCCTGCCGCTGCTATGGGATGCCGTCTCGAAACAAATTCCAGGAGAACGGTGCAACTGGCTGACAATCACCCTTTCCACCCCGTTGATTATGAATGTCCCGCGGTCGGTCATTATCGGCATGTCGCCCAAAAAAACCTCTTCCTCGGTAATGCCGGCGCTTGTCTCGAGCCTGAACGTCGCGTACATGGCAGAGCAGTATGAACTGCCGTCCTTTATGCACTCTGTGACATCGTCCTTAAGCTCCCCCAAACGGTAGGAGATAAAATCAAGTTTGAGCTGGCCGTCGAAACTCTCAATCGGAAAAACCTCCTTGAAAACCTCCTGCAGCCCCTTTACCTCGCGCTTCTTGGCGGGGACGTCCGCCTGGATAAAGCTGTCGTAGGAATCAATTTGCAAGCCAACCAGATCGGGGATCTCCAAAATTTCCTTGAGTTTTCCACAATTTACGCGTTCAGCCATAAACACACCTTGTCTGTTACGCCGTGCCTCGGCACGGCAAAATAAAGTTAACGGCTAATACCTGCCTCAACTCTTAACGGCAAAAATCGCTACGCAAACAACACGCGCAGCGACTTCTTCTTATTGCAAGCCCGGGAAAAGACATCCGGTGAGCTTTTGCTCACAGGATCCGGCGGCGAAGCCCTGAAACCCGGGTCTCCGCCCAGATGTCAGAACCAGCCGCCGCCCTGCTATAAAACGCTACTTAAGCTCGACCTTCGCCCCTGCTGCCTCGAGCTTCTCCTTGATCTGCTTGGCCTCGTCCTTGTCAGCGCCTTCCTTGACAACCTTTGGTGCGGCCTCGACAAGATCCTTGGCATCCTTCAGACCAAGCCCTGTTATCGCCCTGACCTCCTTGATCACTGCGATCTTGTTGTCGCCGAACGATGCCAGGACTACGTCGAACTGGGTCTGCTCCTCGGCGGCATCGCCATCAGCAGCACCACCGGCTGCCGGTGCAGCTGCAACTGCGACAGGAGCCGCAGCGGTAACGCCAAGACGATCCTCAAGAGCCTTTACCATCTGAGATAGCTCAAGCACTGTCAGATTCTCAATGTAGGAAATAAACTTGTCCATTTCCTTCGACACTTCAACTTTGGTTTCTTCAGACATGATTTTATGCCTCCATTCCTTTTTATTGTGTTACTGTTTATCTCTCTTGTTCTTATACGCATCCAAAGCATATACAATCTGCGCGGCCTTGGCATAAAGCACGCCGACCAGATTGCGGGCCGGTGCTTCAAGCACTCCAAGCAACTGCGAAAGCAGTATCTCCCTGGGGGGCAACGCCGCTATCTCCACGACCTGCGAGGAGGTAAGGACTGTCCCGTCCATGTAGCCGATCTTCGGAGCGACAAACGCCGACTTCTTGCTGAAGTCGGAGATGAGCTTGGCTACGGAACAAGGATCTCCTTTGCCGGAGACCATGGCCGTGTCGCCTTTGAGCTCGATACTCCCGAACCGTTCCAGCCCCGCAGACACGGCGGCCTTCTTGATAAGCCTGTTCTTAAGCACCTGACAACGGGCGCTGCTCACGGCGAGATTTCCCCGCAACTGCGAGAATTCCTCGACCTTGAGCCCCTTATAGCTTATCAGGAAAATATAGTCCGACTCCTTGAGCGTAGCGGCGATGTCCTGAAGCATCTGAGTCTTTTCGATTCTCATGACACCACCTTTGTTAATTCTTTCACGTCTATTTTGATCCCGGGGCTCATTGTGGAGGAAACGTAGCCCCCGACCATGTATGCACCCTTAGCCGATGCCGGCTTGGCTCTGATGACAGCCTTGAGGACTGCCTCGAAGTTTTCCCTGAGATCGTCTGCGGCAAAAGACAGCTTGCCTATTGGGACATGAACGCATGCGCCCTTGTCTGCCCGGAACTCGACCCTGCCTCCCTTAGCCTCCCTGACCGCGTCGCCGACACTGTCGGTGACCGTCCCGGTCTTCGGGTTGGGCATCAGGCCGCGGGGACCAAGCACACGACCAAGAGGTCTGAGCTGAGCCATCGAGGCTGGGGTAGCTATAAGCACGTCGAACTCGAGCCAGCCATCCTTGATCCTGGCGACCAGATCCTCCATTCCGACATGATCAGCGCCGGCAGCACGGGCATCGTCTGCGGCGCTGTCCGCCGCCACGACCGCCACTCTGACCTGCTTCCCAGTGCCCTTTGGAAGTGATACAGCACCGCGGACGTTCTGATCCGACTGCCTGGGATCTATGCCGAGTTTGAACGCCAGATCAACAGACTCGTCGAACTTGACATGAGGCATGCCCTTAATGATCTCCAACGCCTCGAGTATGTCATAGCTGCGCCCTGGATCGAACTTCTCGGCCTGCGAACGATACAATTTGCTTTTATTAGGCATCTTTCACCTCGATTCCCATACTTCTCGCAGTGCCCTCAATGATCCTCATCGCGGCTTCCTCGTTCCGGGCGTTCATATCCTGCATCTTCACCTTCACGATCTCTTTGACCTGAGCTCTCGTTACGGAGCCAACAGTCTCACGGCCAGGCGAGCCTGTGCCCGCGGCCAGACCCGCAGCCTTCTTCAGCAGCACTGCCGCCGGAGGAGATTTTGTTATGAAAGTAAACGAACGATCCTGATAGACCGTTATCACCACAGGAATAACCATTCCGGACTGGGATTGCGTGGCTGCATTGAAAGCCTTGCAGAACTCCATAATGTTAATACCTGCCTGCCCTAGGGCCGGGCCCACCGGTGGGGCGGGATTCGCCGCACCGGCTGGTATCTGGAGCTTTATTTGTCCAGTAACTTTTTTGGCCATTTCCAATCACTCCTAAAAAATCAAGCGATTTAATACTACAGTTGATGCTCGGATAACGCGACAACGAGGCTTTGCCGACAAACCCTTGCAATCCAGAGTGCGCCGCCCCGCGGCATGCACCCGATATCACATAAACCCGCAGCCCAACATCTGGCGGCGGATAATACGCACCTATGCCTCCCTCTCCACCTGCCAGAACTCCAGCTCCACAGGTGTCGAACGTCCGAATATCGAGACCAATATGTTCAGCTTGCCCCTCTCCTGATCTATCCCCTGGACGGTTCCCTCGAAGTTCTCGAAGGCACCGTCCTTTATCCTAACAAGCTCGCCCAGTTCGAAGTTGATCTTGGGTCTCGGTCTTTCCTCGACGCCCTCGGACTGCTGCAACAAGGCGTCAACCTCTTTGGACGAAAGCGGTGAAGGATGGTCGCCGCTTCCCACGAAGCCGATGACTCCCTGTGTCTGCCTCACAAAATACCAGGCCTTCTCGTCAAGCTTTCTCGTCTCCGGATCATACAAGTCCATCCTGATCAGCATATATCCGGGAAAGAACTTTCTGGTCGTGGTCGTCTTCTTGCCCTGGCGCACCTCGGAAACCTTCTCCGTAGGTATCATTATCTCATAGACCTTTATGTCGGCCTCGGCACGAAGATGCTTCTCAATCGTGTTCTTCACCTTGTTCTCATGCCCCGAAAGCGTGTTGACCACAAACCACTGCCCCTTGTCACGGCAGATTTTTCCGAGGGTCTCTTCCTGAATTTCCTTCTCTTCCATAACTAGATTCTACTCCAGTGAGTTCTTTCAGCGATTAATTTAGCCAATCATGCAATTGCGCTCCCGACAAGAATTCAAATAGTCAAGCAAATCGAAAGCAACGCCCAAATGCTAGTCCAAAGTCAGCCAGTTTATAATCCTCAAGTTGATCGCGTCAATACCCGCGACAAACAATGACAGCAGTACAACAGAAACGATGACAAGGATCGTCTGCTCCAGAAGCTCCTTCTTGGATGGCCAGCTACATCTTTTCAGCTCGCCGACCGTGTCGGAGAAAAACTCCTTGCCTCTCTTGATAATGTCTCTCATGGCTTTCATCCGTCAGACCCAAGCAGTCTGCTGTAAATTGGCAGGTGAGCTGAGACTCGAACTCAGAACCTTCGGTTTTGGAGACCGATGCACTGCCAATTGTGCTACTCACCTAGGGCACGAT
Source organism: uncultured Victivallales bacterium (assembly GCA_964486565.1). GTDB lineage: Bacteria > Verrucomicrobiota > Lentisphaeria > Victivallales > JAADHT01 > JAFGFR01. Next base: position 5,450 of record CAZANS010000060.1, on the reverse strand, counting down.
CTCGGATCGCAGTACTAACGGGTCTCCCTGTGAAGAGTGTGAGCACGGTCGAACTTGCAGAACTTCTTTTTTTCAAGACGTCCGGGAGTGTTTCGCTTCTCCTTCATCGTCGTATAGTTCCTCCGCTTGCACTCAGTGCATGCCAACGTTATCATCTCTCTTGCCATTTTATCACCTCAATCCCGTTCTCCGGGAACCACGACTGTTCGATATATAAATCTCCCGGAGAGCCATTCAGGCCGTCCGGGAAACACCGGGTCATTCCGAGAAAAACCTCAGGGGTTATTCAACGATGTCCACAACACGGCCAGATGCAACCGTCCTGCCGCCCTCGCGGATGGCGAAACGCAAGGTCTTCTGCATCGCTATCGGATTGATCAGCTCAACCATCACCGTCGTGTTGTCCCCAGGCATCACCATCTCAGTGCCCTCGGGCAAAGTGATAACACCCGTGACGTCCGTCGTGCGGAAATAGAACTGTGGCCTGTAGTTGGTGAAGAACGGGGTGTGCCGGCCGCCTTCCTCCTTGGACAGTACGTATATCTCGGCCTTGAACTTGGTATGAGGCGTAATAGAGCCAGGCTTGGCAAGCACCTGTCCACGCTCCACATCATCCTTCTTTGTGCCGCGGAGAAGACATCCGACGTTGTCGCCCGCACGCCCCTCGTCCAGAATCTTGCGGAACATCTCGACACCGGTCACGGTCGTCTTGGCAGTCGGCCTTATGCCTACGATCTCGACTTCCTCGCCGGTCTTGACTATGCCGCTCTCTATCCTGCCGGTGACGACAGTGCCGCGACCTTCAATGGAGAAGATGTCCTCGACTGGCATCAGGAAGTCCTTGTCAACATCCCTCTCAGGCTCCGGTATGTAGTTGTCAACGGCATCCATCAGCTCGATTATCGCCTTCACATCGGGACAAGACTCGTCGCCTTCCGCCTCCATGGCCTTCAACGCCGAGCCCTTGATGATCGGAATGTCGTCGCCAGGGAACTCGTACTGTGACAGAAGCTCGCGGACCTCCATCTCGACCAAGTCTATAAGCTCTTGGTCGTCAACCTGATCCGTCTTGTTGAGGAAGACTACCATCGCGGGCACCCCGACCTGGCGCGCAAGAAGAATATGTTCGCGCGTCTGTGCCATAGGTCCGTCGGTCACCGCGATGACAAGTATCGCCCCGTCCATCTGCGCCGCGCCGGTGATCATGTTCTTGATGTAGTCGGCATGCCCCGGGCAATCAACGTGGGCATAGTGGCGCTTTACGGTCTGGTACTCGACATGGGAGGTGTTGATCGTGATGCCGCGCGCCTTTTCTTCCGGGGCCTTGTCAATCTCGTCATACTTCATGACCATGCCGGAGCCGGCCTTCTTGGAAAGCGCCATGGTGATCGCCGCGGTAAGCGTGGTCTTCCCATGGTCAACGTGCCCGATCGTGCCGATGTTCAAATGCGGTTTATCCCTCTTGAAATTCTCCTTAGCCATTTTTTCCTCCTGATATTATCTACTTAATTATTTCAAACCAAACCTAAACTCCAAAACTGCCTGTCCCCGCCAGTCCGGTCATGGAGCCCACAACCGGACTTGAACCGGTGACCTCGTCCTTACCAAGGACGCGCTCTACCGACTGAGCTATGCGGGCATGTTGCCAACACAAAACCCGTCAAGACAAGTAAAAACGAGCCCGGAATATACCCTAGGCAAGCACCATGTCAATCCGAATTCTGCAAAAAACCAACTTTTTTTCGATAAATCCCAAAAAACCTGCCGCCAAACAGGCAGTTTGGTGCTCGAGGGGGGATTTGAACCCCCACGGATTACTCCACATGGCCCTCAACCATGCGCGTCTGCCAGTTCCGCCACCCGAGCTGGAAAAACCGGGCAGCTACTTTAGCCCCAAGTGATTTTTTTTCAACCATGACATCAAACTTTTTCCCTTTTTTTTCAAGAAAGCCAATTTCGAGGCAGGAGAATCACTCGGTCTTCACTTTCGAACGCAAAATCACGAGCCTGCTTGAAAAATCCCCTCCATGCAATAGATTAAGGGCGGAGGTTTTCAGATTCGACATGCAATTGGCTCACTGAATAATGAACAGGAGAAAAAGATGATGTTCAACGCAAGAGAGGTGTTCGAGATCGCCGAGCGCATAGAGCGCAATGGTTATAAGTTCTACCGGAAGGCGGCAAATGGTGTTGACGACAGTTCCATCAAGAGCTTTCTGGAATCCCTCGCAAGCATGGAGGAGCAGCACGAACAACTCTTCCACTCCCTGAAGCTCAAGGTCACGGATACTCCCGACAACGATTTCCCCGACCTGGACGACCAGCTCGGGCAATACCTCAACAGCTTCGCCGACGGAAGGATATTTGAGGTCGCCCAGCTCCCGGAGAACAAAATCGGCCCCGAATCCTCCCTCGAGGACATATTCGAGGTCGCAATAGACTTTGAACGCAACTCCGTCGTCTTCTTCACCCTTATAAAGCAGACCGTCCCTGATTCCCTCGGAAAGGAGAAGATTGATTTCATCATCAAGGAGGAGATCAAGCATATCGCAACCCTGAACAACCACCTGAACTCGATAAATAAGTGAAGCCACTGCATGAATGCCATAAAGATACTCGACGACGTCCGCTGGGTGGGAGCAATTGACTGGAGCATAAGGGACTTCCACGGTTACTCCACAGACATGGGCACCACCTACAACGCATATCTCGTCATTGACGACAAGATCACTCTCGTGGACACAGTGAAGAAGCCCTTCATGGGCCAACTTCTCGACCGAATATCCTCGGTCATTGATCCAAAAGACATAGACTACATAATATCCAACCACTCCGAGATGGACCATTCGGGCTGCCTGCCGGAGATCGTCGAGCTGATCAGGCCCGAGAAGATATTCGCCTCGGCAGCAGGCGCAAGGGCGCTTGAGGCCCACTTCCACAAGGGTCTTGACATCGTGCCAGTGAAGAGCGGAGACCGTGTGTGCACCGGGAAGCTCAACTTCTCGTTCTTGGAGACCAAGATGCTGCACTGGCCGGACAGCATGTTCTCCTATGTCGAGGAGCTTAAGCTGCTGTTCTCGCAGGATGCCTTCGGGATGCACCTCGCCACTCGGGACATATTCGATACCGACATCCCGGATCAAATCCTGGAACGAGAGGCGGGGAAATATTTCGCCAATATCCTGCTCCCATACTCAGAACGCATAATCCAGCTCCCCGATCAGGTCTCGGAGATGAAAATCCAACTTGACATCGTCGCGACCGACCATGGCCCCGTCTGGAAGGGAAAGATACCCATGATCCTCGAACTCTACAGGAAATGGGCCGAACAGAAACCGCACAACCGCGCGATAGTCGTGTTCGACACTATGTGGGGTGCCACCGCGAAAATGGCCGAGGCAGTCTCAGAGGGCATCGCAGACGCGGGATCCAAGGTCAAACTGATCAACGTCAGGGCGGGCCACCGCAGCGACATCGCCACAGAAATGCTCGACGCATCGGCGATAATCGTGGGGTCTCCAACCCTCAACAACAATTTTTTCCCTCCTCTTGCCGACGCACTGCTCTACATTAAAGGACTCAAGCCCAAGGGTGTAGTCGGAGCCGCCTTCGGTTCCTACGGATGGAGCGGGGAGGCAGTCCCGCAACTGAACGACATCCTCAAGGATATGGGAATCGAGCTGCTGGGCGACGGCATCAAAGCGAAGTACTCACCGACCGCCGAAGACCTCGAAAAATGCCGGCACCTCGGCTCGGCCATCGCAAAGAAACTACAAAGCCGATTGGGCTCTACAGAAAAAATGCGGCCCGCGATAAACGCAGACCGCATTGTGATTAAATAAAAGGAACTAGTCCGCCAGGATCAGTCTACCTCGACCTCAATCTCGACTTCATCATCCCCGTCCTTGCCAGCTTCCTTCATCTTGAACTTCAGGACCTGGATATGGTTCTCGAAGTCGTCGCCCTTCTCGATCTCGGTGAACAGCCCCTCGACCTGCACCTTCTTGCCCTTCAGTTCCTTGGCAAGGCTCTTGCCTATCTCGTCAAGCTTGATTATATAGATCGTTATGATCTCCTCGTCATCAAACTTCTCGATCTCCTTGACCGTGGCCTTGACGATCTGGCCGTCTTCCTCGACAACCACGATCTCTCCAAAGACAACGATCTTGTCGGCTTCTTCAGCCACCACACTCGATACACACAGAAGACCGACAAAAAGCACCAACAATGAAACTAATGCGGTACGCATATTGCTTAATACTCCATACTTGTTACAAAACTCTTTTATCCAGACCGCCTGGATGCTAAACACAAAAAAACAAAGACCACAAAAAATAACTCCAAAAACAACCCATGTTTTCTTCTGCTATCCTGCACGCCTCCTTTCTCGTGAAAAACGCCGGGGACTCCCACGAAACCCGGCATATATACTGCATCGCTGGAACTAGATAGCCCAGAGCCTGTTTCCAAAGTCAACCCTGTCCCCGCCCACATGACCATGCCTTACCCCAAGGCACCACGGCACACGGCACCCGTCAACAGAAACCATGACAGACCTGACAAAGGTGCAATATCAGCGGGTTTAAAATACACCTCCTTACGAATTTTTCAAGCATTCCTAACAAGATTCTTGAAAATATTTTATTTGCGAGCCAATTGAAATTGGCTCTTTTGACCGTTTTCCATTCATTGACGCCTTGAACTTATCAAATCCACCTATATTCCTAACATCTGGCCTAATGCATGGACAAAATTATTGAAGGACAACGAGAGTGAGAAACGGCATTTCGACGAGTAGAATATTCCCCTTGCTTCTGGCGTTTGCCATCACTTTTACATGCCTGGGGTCTGGCGGCCCAGAAGTCGAGAGCATGTCAATGACCCACAGGATGATGATGCTTGCCATGCAGCTCGGGGTAATCCTTTTCGCGGCGAGGATAGGCAATGCCATAGCCATGAGGATCGGCCTTCCGGGCGTTTTGGGGGAACTCGGTGCAGGAGTCCTCATCGGCCCTTTCATGCTCTGGCATATCCCGCTCCCCGGCTTCGAAAGCGGGATTTTCCCGATATTCTCATCAGGCTTCCCCGTATCCCCGGAACTCTACGGACTTTGCGCTGTCGCCTCAGTGATACTCCTCTTCATGGTCGGGCTGGAGACAGACCTCCCTCTTTTCCTCAGGTACTCGGTGGCTGGAACCGTGGTAGGGATTTCCGGGGTGGTCTTCTCATTCCTCGCCGGCTCGATGTCGGGATGGGTATTCCTTCCGATGATCTTCGACACAAAAGTGGAAATGCTGTCTCCGGCATGCATTTTCCTTGGCATCATGTCCACCGCCACATCGGTCGGGATATCATCAAGAATACTTCCCGATAAAAAGAAACTCGACACACCTGAAGGAGTCACCAGAGCCAGTTTCAAAACTCCGCGTGAACCGCGTTGGGAGCGCAGG
>CAZANS010000059.1:0-10058 GCA_964486565.1 uncultured Victivallales bacterium | reverse complement strand
GCCGTTGATGGCCAGCACGATGACTCCTTCATTCTCTTTCTTTAAAATCTCCATTAGCCTATCCTCCTTAACTCGTTCGAGTGATTTGCATCGTCATCTTATCCGGCGATCCTTTTCCGCAGCCTCAGCACGTTCATCCCGTCTTGTCTCTCGTACAGGACCTCGTCCATGAACTTCTTCACGAAAAAGATTCCCAGCCCCCCGATGCCTCGCTCCTCCAGCGGAGCATCCAGATCGGGATCCTCCTTCGATGTCGCGTCGAACGGCACACCGGAATCCTTGACAACGATCTCCATGCAGCCACTGTCGGAGGAGAAAGACATCTCTATCTCCCCCGCCACGTCAGGATATGCGTACTTTATAATATTCACCACAGCCTCCTCAAGTGCAAGCTCAATCTGCATAAGCGCAGCGTCGTCGAGGCCGCATCCTCCGGCGAAATCACGGGCTGCCTCCATGAATTCGCCCAGACTCTCCATATTCGCCTCAAGCCTTATCATAAGAGTACTCCACTCCCATAATGGATATGTCGTCCTGTATCTGCTCTCCTCCGGAAAACTTGACTATTTTATCGAATATCCTCTGGCATGCCGTCCCGATCCCGCATTCCGGGAAAAATTCCCCGCAAAGCTCAAGCAAGGGGCCGCTGCCGAGCACGTTCCCGTCCTTGCCCATTATGTCGGTCAGCCCGTCCGAGTAGGCCAGGAGCTTCATCTTCGGCTCAAGCCCGAGCTGGAAATCATTGTAGCGGCAGCCGGAGTCAACGCCCATCATGAAGTCAACGGTCTCAAGCAGCCTGACACCCCCGCCCGGGGTGTAAAGAATCGGTGGGCAGTGCCCCGCGCTGGCATAACTCATAATTCCTTTCTCAACATCAATGCGCCCGACAAAACTTGTCATGAACATACCGAAAAGCTCAAAATCCCTGAACATTACCCTGTTTACCAGAGAAAGCAATTGACCCGGAGTAATCTCCGTGGATTTCTGCTGCAGAAGCACGCTGTGGATGGCCATGTGAGACAGCAATGAGAAGTAAGATGCGGACATCCCCTTCCCCATTGCGTCGCATACGATGATGAAAATGACCGAGTCACTTACTTTCTCCAGGGTGAGGTAATCCCCCCCGACCTGTTTTGCGGTATCTGAAAGAGTGAAGAACTCCAGTCCCTTCATCTCCGGCATGTTTCTGAGCATGAGCTTCTTCTGGAGGTCTGTGGCGATTTGTATTTCTTGTTTGGCCAGCTCGGCATCCATTACCTGCTTGTAAAGGCGGTTGTTCTCTATGCTGACCGCAACCTGGTCTGCCATTGCCCTGGCCAGCTTCACGTCCCCCGAGGAAAATGTTTTGGTTTCCCCTGACTTCCCCAGGAGGATTGTCCCGAGAAACTCATCCAGGCCGACGATCGGCAGGCAGACAGCCTGGTCGTCGCTGCCCGGGTAGCTTGTATCGAGCGTTTCAGTCCTCAAGGAAAGGGCAACCTTGCCTTCTATGGTCGAGGAGTCAGAGATGTCAATATGCTTCGCCAGAGCAGTTTTGGGGCAGACGTTCGAAGATACCAGAAGGTTCAGCTTGTCCCCGGCCCTTAGCCTGACAACACCCCAGTTCGCCCCGGCGATCGAGAGCACCCTGGCAAGTGTGTTCTCCAGAAACTCGTTAAGGTTGGATAACAGCGCGACATCGCGGCTGAGGCTGTAGAAGAGGTTGAGGCTCTCGTATGCCGAGGAAAGCTCCTCTGCCATCTCACGAAGCGCCAGCTCGTTTTCAGCGACAGCCTTTTTCAATCTGATGATTTCCGGGCGGGTATCCGGGCTCTGGATCGATGAGATTGCACTATGCAGGTACATTAAATCCGCCTCCACCCTTTCGGGGGGCAGTTTCCGGGTCATCTTGAGGATGTTGATGTTCCCTTGCCTGTCGCGCTCGACGCTGTCCATTATCGAGTCAATGAGGAATATCCCCCAGCCGCCTTCGGGGATGTCGTCAAGCTTGTTCCAGTTGAAGTCGGGTTTCGCGATCCTGGTGTAGTCGAACGCGGGCCCCTGATCGAAGAAGAGCAGCTCGACATGGTCGCCACGGTGGTAGATCGAGAGCTGAAGGGGCTGCCCCTCGTCAAAGCTGTAGGCATGCTCGACGATGTTGTTTGCCGCCTCCACCAGAGCCAGCTCGATTGATGCCACGTCCTCGTCGGGGAAAAGGCCTGTTATGGCGTTTCTGCAGAAGCTAGCGAGCTGTCTTACCTCTGAAGGTGTGCTGAGTACGGCAAGACGCCTTTGTTCGCCGACATTCATTTCGTGATTGCGGCCTCTGCCTCTGCCGTGCTATCATAGATGTCGAAAAGCCGGTATAGCCTGGTAAGCTCGAATATCTGCCTTACCTGAGCTGAGAGCGCGCATAGCGCCACTTTGGCTGAGTTGTGGTTTGTCTGCTTCAGTATGCTCACGAGAGCGCCCAGCCCGATACTGTCTATGAACTGTGTTTTGTTGAAATCAATCACGAGCGCCGTGCCCCCGGCTTTTATATAGTTCCCGATCTCGCTCTTGAACTTGTCTGCATTGCTTGAGTCAAGACGTTCGTCAACCTTCAGTACAAATGATTTCCCGCTGCCCATTTCTCTACCCCTTTCAGGTGTCAACCTGCCACCCTTTAAATTTTCATTTTCAGATCAATCGCGGTTCAACATCAATATAGTCAACAGCACGGCGATATTCAAGCGGATTTGTATTTTTTCTGTTTTAGATGCAGATTATACCTGTTGGGGGCTAAGGTTATGCTGGCGGTTATGAGGTATGAAACGACGGAGGCAGGATGAAGAAGGTTGCAGTTGCACTTAGCGGCGGGGTTGACTCGGCTGTCGCGGCACTCAGTTTTCTGCGCCATGGCTGCGAGGTGGTCGGACTGACGATGTTTCTGCACCGTTGCGGCAAAAAGATAGCAGGCGAGTCCAACGTCGACACCGCCGCTGCAGAAGTCTGCAGGGTCTTGGGCATAGAACACAAGATCGTTGACTTGGAAAAAGAATTCACGCATCGTGTCCTGGAATCTGCTTGGCGCAGTTACGACAACGGGCTGACGCCCAATCCCTGTGCGGTGTGCAACAGGCACGTCAAGTTCGGCGCCCTGCTTGAATATGCGCTTTGCTGCGGCGCGGATGCCCTTGCCACGGGTCATCACGCCAGAGTCTACAGGACCCCAGATTTCTGCGCGGTCCGCAAGGGTGTGGATGCCCGGAAGGATCAGTCATATTTCCTTTTCGCCCTGACCGGCGAGCAGCTCAGCAAAGTATATCTGCCGGTCGGGGATATGACCAAGGACGAGGTTAGAAGGATCGCCATGGATGCCGGGCTGCCGAACCACGACAAGCAAGAGAGCCAGGACTCATGTTTCGGCACTGCAGCCGAGCGCTTCTCAGAGACGCTCAGGAATATGTTCGAGGCATCTCCGAGGCCGGGGAGATTCGTATCCCCACAAGGGGAGTGCCTGGGCAGGCACGAGGGCATACATCTCTTCACCGTAGGGCAGAGACGCGGCCTGGGGATCGCGCTCGGCGCACCGGCATATGTGGTCAGCATCAATCCCGCCACCGCCGACGTGCTTGTCTCCACCGATGAGTCCCTGCTCTTCTCGGATTCAATGGATGTCGCCGATATAAACTGGCAGATCCACCCCCGATTTATCGCAGAGAAACAAGGCACCTCACCCTCCGACCCCCTCGACTGCGGAATCCGCATAAGATACCGCAGCTGCATCGTGCCGGCCAAGCTGACAGTCTCCGGTGAATATACGGCATCTGCTAGATTCGCAAGCCCGCAGCGCGCGATAACCCCGGGACAGGCGGCGGTATTCTACGACGGCGACCTTCTCATCGGCGGTGGATGGATCCAGCCGAAAATCGAGACATGACCGCTCATCAAGGAATTGGCTATAAACTCTAACGTTTATGGTGAGAGCCAATTTCAAAACTCCGCGTGACCCGCGTTGGGAGCGCAGGCGCGGCAGACGGTGCGGCGAGATGGCTGGTGCATACCATCAACTGCCTGTGCCCGCCATCTCGCCGTGGCACATGCTGTGCCTCCGCCACAACCCCTTGGGCGGCAACGGGGAGTTTTGATACTGGCTCGAAAGACTGCTGACCATTCGATCGGGCGTGTGTTTGCGGATTTCCCAGAAAAGAGCAATTTTTTTTGGATGGAGGCTTTTATTTGACAGATGTCGGAAGTAAATTACTGTCGCGCAAGCGGGTATGTTTGCCTGCGGCGTCTGCTGGATGCAGAGTTATTGAATTTAATCTAAGTTTTTTAGTTTGACACAGGAATGGGTTTGCTGGTGATAGTTGTTCTAGTTATGATTGCTGTCTGCATGATATATTTTCAGGGTATCCTGGCGGGTGATTCCTGCCTGGCTCCTCTGTTTGAGCGGGCTTGCTGCAGCAGCATGGATATATGCCCCGGGGGTAGTCGGCGCGAAGGCTTCGAGGTCTTCAGGGCGTCTGGCTCCGGGTTGTCTTGCCGTATGTATAAGCTACGATCAAGCGAGAGAACATCTGCCGCGTCTCATTCCTGGAACCTGGAATGCGGCGATGGGCGACAATCTTTTTGAGCTAGAGGATGCGGCTGGTTTTGCCGTGGCTTCATTTGAGCCTTCGATCGGGGCTGATGTTCCGCTTGCCGGGCGCATGCGCCCGGGTGGCTTTGACGACTACATCGGTCAGTCCCACATACTTTCCCCTGGCAAGCTGCTTCGTCGCGCGATAGACGCGGACAGGTTCGCCTCGATCATTTTGTACGGGCCGCCGGGGACGGGCAAGACCAGCCTTGCCGAGCTGATAGCAGGCAAGACCGACTCCGCTTTCGTGAGGCTTTCTGGGGTGGCCTCGACTGTTGCGGACATCCGCAAGGAGATAGCGGCGGCGATCCAGCGGCGCATGATCTCGGGCAGGAAGACGATACTTTTCATAGATGAGATCCATCGTTTCAACAAGGCGCAGCAAGATGTCTTGCTTCCTGACATAGAGAACGGGAACATCCGGTTTATCGGCGCGACAACCCACAACCCCAACTTCTACGTGATCGGGCCCTTGCTGTCCAGGTCGCTGCTTTTCCAACTCGAGTCTTTGTCCGTGGAGGACATCGAGGCCTTGCTTGTCAAAACTGCCTGCAGCCCGAAGGCCTTTCCCGACAGGGGAGAGGTGGTTCTCGAGAAGGATGCCCTGCATTTCCTGGCGAGATGCTCCGAAGGTGATGCCCGCAAGGCACTCAACGCGCTGGAGATAGCTGTAGCCACCACTGAGGAGTTCGGGGGGCGGACCGTGGTTGATCTCAAGTCCGCCGAGGAGTCAATACAGAGGAAGACGCTTGAATACGGCGACGACGGCCACTACGACACGATAAGCGCGTTCATCAAGAGCATGCGTGGCAGCGACCCGGATGCGGCATTGTACTGGCTGGCAAAGATGCTTCATGCCGGCGAGGACATCAGGTTCATAGCGCGCAGGATCACGATATTCGCCTCGGAGGACGTGGGCAATGCTGATCCGCGAGCTTTGGATGTGGCAGTTAGCGCGATGCAGGCGGTTGAGATAATCGGCATGCCCGAGGCGAGGATAATACTTGCACAGGCTGTGACCTACTGCGCGACAGCACCAAAGAGCAATGCGTCGTATTTGGGCGTTGACGCCGCGCTGGAGGATGTCAGGGGCAACCGTGTCCAGCCGGTTCCGAGGCATCTGCGGGACTCGCACTACAAGGGTTCGGAGAAGCTTGGGCACGGGAAAGGGTATATCTACCCACATGACAAGGATGGGCATTTCGCGGTGCAGGACTATGTTGGGGTGCCGAAGAAGTATTATGAGCCTGCTGAGATTGGTTATGAGGCTAAGATAGCGGAGAGGCTTCGTCACTGGAGTGGTCTCCGTGCGAAGGCTGAGAAGGAATGACATGAGCGCCGAGAAGGAAAGTCTGAGGAGAACGCTTGTGGATTCACCGATGTTCGGTGCTCCCCCTGCGCGTGCCGACGCGGACGGGCATATTTGCCGGACATTGGAGCAAATGCCCGAGATTTCCCGGGCCGGGTGTATCGCCTTGTACTCCTCTGTGGGGCACGAGCCGGACATATCGGCGCTGGGCATCCGGCTGATTGAAAAGGGTGTGGCAAGGCTCTGCTTCCCGAGGCGTGTGCAAGGTCCAGTTGCTGCCTGCAAGTACGAGATGGCTGCGGTCGCCGACCCCTCGCAGCTCAGGAAGGGCTGCTTCGGAATCCCCGAGCCCGTTGAGAGCTGTCCGTCTGTCAGCCCTGACGGGGTTGACACATGGATTGTCCCGGGTGTGGCATTCGACCTTGAGGGCTACAGGCTGGGTAGAGGCAGGGGGGTATACGACAGGCTTTTGGGAAGCGCGCGAGGGATCAGGATAGGGGTGTCGTACTCTGCAAGGGTGTTGCCGGGAATCCCGCATGACGGGCATGATGCCAGAATGGACATGATTGTAACTGAGAAGGGGATGGTGTTTTCGCTTATTGAATCAGGAACCAGCATGCCGGGTCAGCATATCCCCGCATGTGATCATATTCAAACAAACTAACAAGGAGAGAAAATGAATACATGGTTGATGGTGATTTTGGGTCTCGTCTTCGGGATGGGGCTTATGTGGATTTTATTGAAGATGCTGGGCACTTCGGTGACGGTGGCGGCGAACAGGATCAAGGAGGATGCGGAAAAGGAGGCGGAGCACATCCGCAGGGAGGCCAAGGTGGCCGCCAAGAGCGAGAAACTGAAGATCCGCGACGAGGTCGAGGAGGAGATAAGGGAAAAGAAGCAGGAGGTGCTCGGCCAGGAAAGGCGCGTCGTGCAGCGCGAGGCCAATCTGGAGAAAAAGGCCGACGCGCTCGAGTCGCGTATGGCCGCAACCGAGCGCAAGGAGGCCGAGGTGAACCTGCTGAAGGAGCGCATCACAGCCAAGGACGAGGAGCTGCAGAAGCATATATCGCGTCAGGTTGACGAGCTGCAGAGGATCGCCGGGCTTGACCGAGAGTCGGCGAGAGAGATGATGCTCCAGAAACTCCAGGGAGAGCTGACAAACGAGTCGGGGCAGCTCATCAGGCGCATGCAGGAGGAGACCAAGCAGAAGGCCGAGCGCGAGGCGCAGAAGATCATGACATACGCGATGCAGAGATATTCCTCGGAGTGCACCTACGAACGCACTACGGCGACCATACAGCTTCCGACGGACGAGATGAAGGGGCGGATAATCGGCCGCGACGGCAGGAACATCCGCGCGCTGGAGGCCGCCACAGGTGTCAGCCTGTTGATTGACGACACCCCCGAGGCGGTGGTCATCTCCTGTTTCGACCCTGTCAGGAAGGAGGTCGCCAAGAGGCTGCTCGAGCGTCTCGTGTCCGACGGGCGCATACACCCGACAAGGGTCGAGGAGCTGATAAAGAAGGTCCGCAAGGAGCTCGACGACGAGATATTCGAGATAGGCGAGTCTGCCGTCCTCGAAACCGGTACGCCCGGGCTGCAGCCGCAGGTCATAAAGCTTCTCGGGAGACTGAAGTTCAGATACAGCTTCTCCCAGAACGTGCTCAAGCATTCACTCGAGACGGCCTACTTCATGGGCATAATTGCCGCCGAGCTGGGCCTTGACGAGGCCAAGGCGCGAAGGATCGGGCTTCTGCACGACATTGGCAAGGCGGTTGACCACGAGGTGGAGGGCTCGCATGCGATTATCGGTGCGGATATCCTGCGTAAGCACAATGAGGACAAGGAGGTGATCAACGCGGTGGCCTCCCACCACAACGACGTCGAGCCTGAGTCGCTGTATGCGATCCTGACGAATGTCTGCGACGCTCTAAGCGCCTCCCGGCCGGGAGCCAGGAGCGAGACCACCGAGCTGTACCTCAAGAGGCTTGAGCAGCTTGAGGGCATCGCAATCAACTTCAAGGGAGTCGAGAGCTGCTATGCGCTTCAGGCCGGTCGGGAGATCAGGGTAGTGGTCGAGCCGGACAAGATAACCGACAACGAGGCTGCGAACCTCGCAAGGGACATCTGCCGCAGCATAGAGAAGGAGATGAACTATCCCGGACAGATCAAAGTGTCTGTGATCCGCGAGACCAGATGTGTTGATTATGCTAAATAAAGCCTGATAACCACCAGAGATAAAAAGTATGGCTAAGATGCCAATTTCAAAACTCCCCGTGGCCGCCTGCCTGTGCGGTGCACGCAGACAGGCGCGGCTGGCCATTTTAGACGCTTCGGCTCTTTTTAGCGTGTTCCTGCTCGTTTCCTGCGCGTCGGTATCTGGGATTCATTATGAGAAATTTGAAGTGACACCTGATGCGTTGGAGGTTTTTGCTGCATTTGATGTCGGTCGAGAACACAGGCTGACCTTGTGCCAGTCGGCAGTACTTGAGTTGAAGGGGCAGGCGACATCTGCGATAGGCCTTTGCTCCTACGACTCGGGGCAAGGCTACATAGCGCTCTCGCTGATGACTTCTACTGGGATGAAGCTTCTTGAGTTTGTCGAGTTGAACCGTAAGCGGCGTTTTGTTTTTGTGATGCCTGATCTGGCGTCTGGTGAGGAGGCTTCGGAAAGGATAGCCGACGATGCCCGGAGGATCTACTTCCATCCTGCCGGCACCCCATCTCACTACGGGGTCACCGACAGATACGTGAATTTGGTTTTTGACGAGGGCGTTGTGAGGACTGAGCTTCGGTTCGGGATTGATCCCGGCGCGGGTGAGACGGTACTCAGGGAGAAGAGGATTTCTGTCGGGGGCAAGCTGGAGAGTCTGGTGTTCTATCTGGACTACACGGACTTTGACGGCTTGATGTATCCCGGTCGCATACGCTACGAGAATTTCAGCCATGAATACGTGCTTTCGCTGAGGAACCTGGAGGTCGTGAAGGGTGTCAAGCTCCCTAAGGAATGAGGTCAGATCGTGTCTGCGCTCCTTGTCGCATGAGGATGACGGCACCAGAGGCGAGTTCGTTGCAAAATTCGCGTTTCCCGAGGGATTCGCCGGTTTCCGCGGGCATTTCCCCGGGATGCCTGTGCTGCCTGCAGTATGCCAGTTGCAGTGTGCGCTGGTTGCGATTGGTGAGTTTTTCGGGGGGGATGCTGTTTTGAATTGCGTGAAAAAGGGAAGGTTTTTGAATGTCGTGAGGCCTTGTGAGGAGATAGAGCTGCTGGTGTCGGTAAGTCGAGATGCGGACTTTGCCAGGGCGAGCGTGCGGATCGGTAAATGCAACCCCTCCGGGGAAATGGCAGCAGTGTCCAGGCTCGAGTTAATTTGCACGATTCGCAGCCGATAACAACTTTGAGGTTTGCAGATGAAGAAAAACAATACTGTGTCCGCCTGTGAGGCGGCGACTAGATTCAAGGAGAGCATATCAAAGGTCTTCATAGGCAAGGACGATGTGGTGGAGAAGGTGATCCTGGGGCTGCTTTCCGGAGGCCATATACTTCTTCAGGATGTGCCCGGGGTGGGCAAGACCCTCCTTGCCAAGGCCATCTCGAAATCAATTGACGGTATATATTCTCGGGTCCAGTTCACGGCGGATCTTCTTCCGACGGACATTACAGGAGTGACGATATACAAGCAGGACAGCGGAGAGTTCTGCTTCCGTAAGGGTCCGGTTTTCACGAACATCCTTCTCGGCGACGAGATCAACCGTGCCACGCCGCGCACACAGTCGTGTTTGCTGGAGGCGATGGAAGAGAACCAGATAACGGTGGATGGAGTGAAGCACGACCTGCCTGAGATTTTCTTCGTCATAGCCACGCAGAACCCGATCGAGCTGGAGGGAACCTATCCTCTGCCGTTCTCCCAGATGGACAGGTTCATAACTCGTCTGAGCATCGGCTACCTCGACCACAACAAGGAGAAGGACATGCTGAAATTGCAAAAGACCAGCGACCCTCTGGAGACGCTGTCGCCTGTGATCACCTGCCAGGATCTGCTCGATGCCAGAGATTCCGTGAGGGAGGTGACTGTGGCGGAAAACATGTACGACTACCTTCTGGACATAATTGAGGCCAGCAGGAATGCGGATTCCCTTGAGTAC
>CAZANS010000058.1:0-10092 GCA_964486565.1 uncultured Victivallales bacterium | reverse complement strand
CTCAGACCTCAGTCACGGCGAGGCCGTGGCTATAGGAATCATAATTGACTCCTTCCATGCATTGAAAAGAAAGCTCATAAGCAATAAGCTCCTCCTCCGCATACTAGACAGCATCAAACGCCTGGCAGTGCCCCTGTGGCATGACTCCATGCTCCCGGACGCCTCGGGCAGACTCCCGCTCCTCGACGGCATCGAAGAGTTCCGAGAGCACCTCGGCGGAAGACTGCACCTGACCCTGCCGAAGGGGCTAGGGCAAAAGATCGAAGTCTCATCCATAGACCAGGGCGCCGTCAGCGAAGCCCTGGAGTTCCTGCAGCACAATCACGCTTGATTTACACATCATCGGGAATATATTCTGAATGGGATTTGGAGAACGAAATTTTTTAAGGCTGGCTGATGGCAAAGATCTTTATACTTGACGACTCACAGAACGGGAACAGGGAGCTGTACGAGCGGGTGCTCAACACCGGCGGGCACGACATCCTATACGTCACCGACACCACCGACATCCTAAAACCCCTGTTCCAGTTCAAGCCAGATGTGATTGTGATCAACGTCGAGGACGGCGACACCATCAACATATCACGCCTGAGCGAGGTGAAGAAGCATCCCAACTTCTCCGACACCCCAGTGCTCATGGTGCTCGACGACTCACATAACGAGATCAACCTCGCAATGACCTCAGGCGCAAGCGAATATATCATCAAACCAATCAGGGAGACAGAGCTGACATCCCGGATAAGCATATTGCTGAACAGGGTGAACCTTTTCAACGACGAGTTCGCACCGGGGATCATTTTCGCACGCAGATACAGGATCGTTTCCCTTCTCGGCAAAGGCGGCGACAGCACCGTGTACCAGACAGAGGACACCTCAAAGGACAATTGCCTTGTCGCCTTGAAGATACTGAAGCTCAAGAAGGACTCCGAGAACTTCACCGCCCAGTTCGAGCGCGAGACCAGCGGGCTGGAGAAGCTGAACCATCCGAATATCGTAAAACTTCTCGGGCACGGGAGGTTCGAGGGGGTCTACTACGTCGCAACAGAGTTCATCAAGGGAAGGAATCTGGGGGACATCATCAAGGAGACACCGCTATCAGAGGATTCTGCCATAGAACTGGCCCTTCAGGTCACCGAGGTGTTCAAGTACATGAACAGCTTCGGCATAATCCACAGGGACATTAAACCCGACAACATACTCATATCCGACGAGGGCGAAGTCAAGGTGGTTGATTTCGGGCTCTCCCGGGAGGAGCACCAGCAGACCGTCTCGATCAGAGGCGAGATGTCGGGCACGCCTCAATACCTCGCCCCGGAGTACATTGATGGAAAAAACCTGTCGAACAAGGTTGACATCTACTCCCTGGGCATCACCCTTTTCTACATGACCTCAGGCATCCTCCCATTCCAGGGAAGGACTCCGATGGCACTGCTCAACAAGCAGCTCAACGAGCCCCCACCGGTGCTCGCGGAGACGACGAACGGGATATCTCAGGAGTTCTCAGACCTCATCGGAAAAATGCTCATCAAAAACCCGGACGACAGAATCTCCCTCGACGAGCTCGCCATCGTGCTCCAGCAGCTTTCTGCAAGAACCGCCTGAACTGCAACTGGTTTCTTGGGGTCACGGTTTCTTGGGGTCACACTCCCGCTATTGACTAAGCATTTTTTCGATAGTCTTTGATATGCCCTCCTCGACGTAGTTTTGGTATCCTGTCATCCGCTCGGGCAATGTCCGGCCTTCGAATTTGGATTGTCACATTGAACTTGATGCAGGATTCGCCCAGTTTCTCAAGAAACAGCTCGTAGTGCGAAGGCGAATAGAAGGCTTTCTGCCTCTGGTTGCCCCTGTTCACAACATGGTAACTTGCGCCGGGATATTCTATCCTCAAAGGTCTTGCCATATATCTTCTCCTATATTATCGTCTTACGGTTCTCGATCAATATATATGGCATTTGTTGGAGTTCACGACTTAAGTCGTGAGGGGCTATGTTTGAGACTCGCGTTCAGCAGCAGCACGCAGCCGGCGATCGCCGCCGTCTCGACACGCATGACATGCCTCCCTATGCACAGCGGCGTTGCTCCACAGCCGGCAAGTGAACTCTCCTCCTCGGGGCTGAACCCCCCCTCTGGTCCGACGATCCAGCAGATGTCGCGGATGCCCTGCGGAATTCGCAACTCGCATGACATGCCACCCTCAGGATCTTTCACCTCTTCGTCAGGCGGAACGGAACCGTAGAAGGCCCGGCCCATGGCTTTGACCTCATCCTCTAGCTGTCTGAGCCGAAGCGGAGGCTTCATCTGCGGCATGAAGGGGTTGTGGGCCTGTTTGCAGGCCTCCTTGAGAATCGGGGATGCGCGGCGTGAGAGATTCTTGTCGTCGGGGTTGGCTACCGAACGTTCGGCTATCACGACTCGTATGCTCCACACGCCAACCTCGGCAGCCTGCCTCAATATCTGGTCCATCTGGTTCCTTCTGGGAGCCGCGACGAGAAGATGCATTTTTGTATTGGGCGGGTCGGCAGACTTGACCTCCCCGACATCAAGCACCTCCCCTGGCAGAACGCAGGCCTCCGCAAAGCAACCATTGCCGTCAATCAGCAGGACGCGCCGGGACTCCCCGCGCAGAACCTTGAACAGGTGCATGCGTTCCGAAGAGCCTATAGCATCCGCGTCAATCCTGCCGGATTTGAGGCTCTCACAGAAAAAACAACGCATGCTGCTCATATATCTTTCAGCCTTTCTGATTCTTCTGCACTTTAAAACATAAGGTTCGAAGATAAGGCAGAACCCTTTTAATGTCAAGTCGCAATCCGGCATAACCGGCCACATGCGTTCTCTTTTATTCCGTAGCCAATTTCAAAACTAACTGCGGCGTAGCATTCGCCCCCAATAGGGTTTGCGTTAAGGTTTGTCTGCTGTGATGACCAGGCACGTCACGAAATCGCTCGGATACGGAAGTTATGTTTGGATTCTATATCTCATAGGAAGGAGGTTGCCCGAGCTGCTCCCTGTAGGACTCCAGGATGTCGTCAAGGGTTATCGAGCCGAGTGTCCTGGCGATTTCCCTGTCGAGTCTTTCCCATACCTCTTTGCTGACGAATTCGGCGGTGTTACTGGATTTTTTTTGTGTTCTGCCGGAGTCCGTGGTGCACACCTGCCCGTCGGTGGCCTCGTAGATGTCCCTGATGCTGATCTCGGAAGGTTTTCTTGCGAGCAGGTATCCGCCTTTCGAGCCCCTGACGGAGTTGACCAGCCCGTCCGAGCGCAGGGGGATCATGATGATGCTGAGATACTTCTCCGACAGCTCCTCCTTCCTGGCGATGTCGCCGAGCATGGAAGGCCCGCCGCCGTAGTCCAGCGCCAGCCGGAGCATTACCCTGACAGCATAGCGAGTTTTTGTGGATATTCTCATCTTGATTCCTCGGCCTCGATTTCCCGCATGGCGAGCTTGGCGATATAGCCCGGCAGGCCGTCTGCGGGGATCTCGATGCCGGTGTTCCCGGACATTATGCCGTCCTGCCTGGAGGCATCTTTCTGGAATTTGTAGAAATCCCTCATTGCACCTCCGATATTCTTTCTCATACCCTGGAAGCCATATTTAGCCGCCCTGTTCAGTCCGCAACTGTTGTGGCAGCCTGATATCTTGAACATTTCAGAGAGTTTTCTTACCAGTGCCGCCCTGTCGTGGCCGGGGAATTCCGCGATGATGCGGTCCAGCTCCAGGGAGGCCGCGGAGGCCGATGCCCTGGCATCCAGCAGCCCGATCTTGCAGACTTTGGACCCGACGCATGATTTGACCAGCCCTGAGATGTTTTCGCCCGAGTACTCCGGCAGGCCCCGCAGAAACTCAGTGGCGGCATCTGGGGCGAAGGGGCCGGCATGGATGTCCTGCTCCTGCGACAATCGCAGGAATTCCGCCCTCGACTCCCTTGCCGCCCCTGCGATCTTCGCGAACTCGCCAGTGCTGAGATTGCCGAGCGGGATGAAGAGCCGCGGGATCAGAGAGTGCATGTGGCGGTCAGGGAAGGAGAGCGTGAAGTCCTCGACACCACTTGCCGCGTCGAGATACTCCAGGAAATGCTCTCTGAAGAAAACCTCGCCTTTCCCCGACAGGACGAACCTGAACCTGGCCCTCGACCTGTCCTCACGGTTGCCATGGTCATAAAAGAAACTTATCGCCCCCACGGCTATCCGCAGGATGTCTTTCGCAGCCGCAAACTCGAATATCCTTATCCCAGGACTGCTTTCCCTGCCCATCCCGCCGCCGGAATATACCTCGAAGCCCTTCCGGCCGTCATCTGCGAATTTCGCAATGAAACCCAGGTCGTTGAACTTCGCCATTGAGAAGTCGTCGCCGGAACAAGAGAAAGCGATCTTGAACTTCCGCGGCAAAGCGAAGGCCTTCTTGAAGTCCATCAGGTAGTCACTGAGTGCCACAGCATAAGGGACTGTGTCGAATACGGAGGAGTCGCTGAACCCTCCCTGCGGGCATGCCGTGACGTTTCTGAAGGTGTCCCCGCCGCCGCCAAGGAATGGCATCCCGGCCTCAAGGAACTCCTCCGCCAAAGCCGGCACCAAGCTGACAGGCACGTCGTGCAACTGCAAGTCCTGCCGCGTGGTGATATGCAAACTCGATATGCCATGCCGTCCTGTGATGGCTATTATCTTTTCCGCCTGCCCCAACGAAAGCTCCCCGCCTGAGACCCTTATCCTCATCATGAACAACCCGTCCCTCTGCTCGTAGATGCCCAGGGGTGCCGCGAGCTTTTTCAGCTCGGACGCTGCAATACTTCCCGCATCGAAAGCAATGTATGCCTCTGTCAGGCTCCTGTTCTTCTCCCTTATCTTCTTCAGCGTGTCCTCATTCATAAAACTATCCTTGTATCGGTTCACAGTTCATAGTTCGGGGCCGAGACGTTCGAAGTCTGTCCAGTGCTGACCCCGGACTGACGAATGACTCGCAATGCCCCGGCGCGTCAACGCAGGGCCGTTCACAAAACAAAGCTTAATGCCCCTGATGCCGCCAGGCATGTCAACAGGACAATCCATGCCGAAAGAGCCGCGAAAAGATACGACCCGCCGCGAATAAAAGCAAGCCCCGCACAAAACAACCCCATCCCGGCACTGGCACAACCCAGAACTATCCCGAGCTGGATCAGCCCGTCCCAAACCATAGGGGATTGAAGATAGAAATTCACTCCAGGAAAAGATGGGGTGCCCCCAGCCGCCCATATCTCCGCCAAGCGCATGCCTCCAAATATATCAAGGTATACCCGTGGTGGGGACAACAGATTACATCCAGAAAAAACCAGCCCGCCTATGCCGCCGCCAGCAGCAAAAAACGCCGACAGCAGAGCCAAGGAGTACACAATCCGCCCATACACTCTCTGTGGCAAGGGGACTTCAGGGATGTCATCGGGGACAATATTCTTGCATCCACCGGGTTTGTTGTCCCGCCCTGCACCGGGTTTTGCCCACAGCCGGGAAAGAGAGATTACAACACTCGCGGCAAACCCGGCCAAATAGATTTCCCAGGAAACCTCACCAAGAATCCCCGCCATGAATAAACCCCTCCCAATCAAGCTGAAACTAGTGAAGAACAGGATGCCGACAAGAATATGCCGTATGTATTCGGCCTTGATGCCTGATAGGAACCTGGCACCGACTATACCGCCGGCCACCTGCCCGGCAAGCCATGGGGCAACAAACAGCGGGACCATCGCCCCTGCACGCATATATGGCCACGCCGCTACACAATCGCCCATGCCTATTATAACCCCGCTGTTGGCACAGGCCACTTTCAAAGGAAGGCCCATGACCAGATTCTGCACCGGGACTATGGCCCAGCCGCCTCCAAGGCCGAAGAACCCGGACATAAGCCCCACCAGGGCAATTGACATAACGCCCCATACTGTGTTTCTGATATTATATCCGACCACCTTGCCGGTTGACTTCTCGTGATATGGAAGCCTGAGGTCAAGCATACTGGCCAATCGGTCGGAAGATTTCAACACCGGCCATTCGACTTTCCGGGATCCGAAAAGAAAATATGCCCCCAGAACGCCCACGATCAGCCCCAGGAGCATCCTTACCAGCGCCTCTCCTGTGTTGCCCATTTGTTGCGCTATGCCCACCGCCCCGGCCGAGCCGGCAAGAGCGCCTATGCCGAACGACGCGGTCAGCATCACGGATATGCGCAGGTTCCCGATTCCGGACTTCATGAACGGGCCGGAGCTAATCAATCCGCTGAACATCGCCACTACAAGCCCGGTGGCACGGACTATCAGGCTGTCAACCGACGTGAACGCCAGCATTATCGGCGTGAAAAGCACTCCACCGCCAATACCTGCCATGACAGCGACCACAGCGATACAGAAGCTGATCATGAAGAAGGCCAGGAAAAAAATCCCAGCGCGGAGCAATCCAGCATCTTCGGGTCGAGGCGAATCCGTCGAGAACAGCACTATCGCCGCATAGGCAAGCAGCACAGCGGCAATCAATCCCACGTAAGCCCGCCAGGGCCTCCTTGAGGCTTTGTTGCCGCCGGTGCCGGCACAAGAAGCTAGCTTAGATTTATACGTTCCCATCATATCACATAGTTGGGTATCACGTTGGATGTCCCGAGGAATCTGAGCACCTCGGATACTATCTCTGGCGCTGTCTTTTCCGGCGCGAAATTTGCATCCGCCATGTCCAGGTCCTCGTCGGAGATGTTCACCACGACGATCTCGTTGGGCGAGTTGAGCATGCGCAGCTTCTCCGACTCGAACTTGTCCAGCCGCTCGACCGAGGTGATGAATATCAGCCCCGCATCCGTCATTATACGCGCCAGCTCGCCTATCCTGCGCACATGCTCGTCACGGTCGCAGGTCTCCCCGCCCATATCCGCGTCAAGCCCCTGCAGCACACTCGATATCCCGAGATAGTAGGCGTTGAACCTCATGTTGAACAGCTCTTCCTCGAGGACTCTCGCGCATTCGCCTGCCAGCTCGGTGCCGTCTTCGGTGAAGACGACGAACTTGCCCTTGTGGTGGTTCCTGCTGCTGCGCAGGGATGTCGGGATCAGCCCTTTTTCCCAAGCGAACTCCCTCTGCCTGATGTGCGAGGCGAACAAAGTGTCGCTCTCGTCGGTCTTGCGCATTATTATCCCGCCGCCGGCGATGTCGTAGTTGTCCACTATGACGAAGCGCCCGCTGTCCTCGATCTCCTCCACCAGGTCGAAGGCTATCGGCTTGCTGGTCTCTATCACGCAAAGCCCCACATCGTGGCGGTCGAGCTGCTGCTTGCCCTTGAAGGTGTTCAGCTCCGCCGCGTCAATGACGTTGATGATGTCTGAGAGCTCCGCGAAAGTCCTGTCCGACCCGATCTTGAGCTTGTACCTCTTGCCCTTTATGAACGGCGATCTGCCCATCCAGAAGATGTTCGCCTGGAACTTGCTCCCGACATTCGGCAGCTTGTCTCCCCTCCTGCACATCATCTCGCCGGGCTTGATGTATATCTGGGTCTTGAGGGTGATCCCGGTGGCCTTGCCCGGACCCACGGAAGTCCTTGCGGTGGCGCTGAACTCCTCGATGCCGGATATCTCCGACTCCTTCCCTGAAGGGAGGAACACGGCGGTGTCGCCGACCGATATGCTTCCGTTCTCGACCGTGCCGGCCACTATCCTCCTGTCGTCCCCTTCCTCAGTGAACTTATAGATGTCCTGCACCGGCATCCTGAAAGGCTTCATATCCTTCCCCGCGCCTTTTGTGAAAGCGTCAATCTGCCCCAGCACGGTATGCCCCGTGTACCATGCTGTCTCCGCCGACACCGAGGCGATGTTGTCGCCTTTGGTCGCGCTGATGGGGATGAAGCCCAGGGGCTTGATCTTGAGCCCCGCCAGGAACTTGGTGTATTCGGCCACGATGCCCTCGAACCTTTCCTGGCTGTATCCGACAAGGTCCATCTTGTTCACCGCCACGGCGATCTGCTTGAGGCCCAGCATTGAGAGCAGATACCCGTGCCTGCGGGAATTCTCCATTATCCCCTCGTGCGCATCAATGACCAGCAGCGCCGCCTCGGCCCTCGCCGCCCCGGTAACCATGTTCTTCAAGAACTCCACATGACCCGGAGCGTCCATTATGAGATACTTCCTCTTGGGGGTCTTGAAGAAGCAGCGTGCCATGTCTATGGTGATGCCCTGGAGCCTCTCGTCCTTGAGTGCGTCGAGGAGGAATGCGTACTCGAATGGTCGGGCGTTTTTCGCGCACTGCTCCTTCACCTGCTCGAGCTTGCCCTCGGGCAGGGAGTGAGTGTCCGCAAGCAGCCTGCCGATCACCGTGCTCTTGCCGTGGTCCACATGCCCCACGATGACTATCTTGAAAAAATCAGTGTTGTCCATTGTGTCTGTCCTCCAGTCCTTACGTATTACATGTATCCTTCTCGCCGCAGGGTCTCGAGTCCTCCGCCGTCCTCCTTGTCCTGAGCCCTTCCCGAGCGCTCCGCGATGTTCGCGAATTTCCCGCTCCTGAGCTCCTCGACTATCTCGGAGACATTTTTCGCGGTCGAGTCCACGGGTCCCGTGCATGGAGCGCATCCCAGTGACCTGTACCTTTTCCCCTCCCCGTTGTCGAAGTACAGCGGGATGATCGGGATGTTCTCCCTCTCGATGTATTCCCAGATGTTGAGCTCGGTCCAGTCGAGCAGCGGATGTATCCGCACGTGTGTGCCCGTGGCGAAGTCAGTCTTGAACTGGTTCCACAGCTCCGGCGGCTGGTCGTCTATGTTCCAGTCGCTCTCCTTGTCCCTTGGCGAGAAGTAGCGCTCCTTCGAGCGGCTGCCCTCCTCGTCCGCACGCGCACCCACTATCACTCCCGTGTAGGCTCCGGTGTCGCCGTCGGGCTCGAGCTGCCCGGTCTCCTTGTTGACCCTCATCCTCGGCCAATCTCCCGCCAAGGTATGCTTGAGCGCCTCCGACTTCAGGCTCTTGCAGCATGCAATCCGGTCGCACTTGCCGTCGGGGAAGGTGTTTTTCACAGCCAGCGCCGTCTTGTTCTGCCCCACGATCAGATTAAGCTTCCACTCCACAGCGATGCGGTTGCGGTACTCTATCATCTCGGGGATCTTGAATGCGGTGTCAATGTGCATCAACGGTATCGGGACATGCCCGAAGAACGCCTTGCGGGCAAGCCACAGCAGTACAGTGCTGTCCTTCCCGATAGACCACAGCATCACAAGATGCTTGAACTCCTTGTATGCCTCCCTGAGAATATGCACACTATGCGACTCTAGCGACTCCAGATGATCCATTTTTATGCCTCATTTTCTATATTCATTGCTTTTCCCTGACGATTTCCCCACCGGCCCAGTGCAAACCGCACTCCGAATGGCATGGCGGCTCCCACCACCAGCGTCCGGAGCGTATGTCCCCGCCATCAGGCACCGCCCTCGTGCACGGCTCGCAGCCGATGCTTTTGTATCCCTTGCCATAAAGAGCGTTGGGGACGATGTCGTTCTCGCGGATGTATCCCCATACCATCTCGTCCGTCCAGTCTGCCAGCGGGTTGAGCTTCAGAAGCGAGAACTGGGCGTCCCATTCCACCTTCCTCAGCGCCTCCCGGAGCCCGGAGTCCGAACGCTTCAGGCCGGTCATCCATGCACTCAACCCAGAAAGCTTCCGCCTCAACGGCCTCACCTTGCGAACTTCGCAGCAAAGCTTACGGCTATCAACAGAGTCACGGAAAAGATTTATCCCATGCTCCAAAACCATACCCTCCACATCACCGGCATCCGGAAACACCACCTCGATGCCCACACCGTAATGCCTCCTCGTCCAATCCGCCACATCATAGGTCTCCTGGTCAAGCCTCCCGGTGTCCAGCATCACTATCCGAGACCCCTTGTCCCGCTTAAGAAGCATGTCAGTCAACACCTGGCTCTCCACGCTCATGCTTGACGCAAGGACAAAATCCCCTACTCCAACCTCAGACAACGCCCACTCCACAAGCTCCTCAGCCCTGGAACCAGCAAAACGCTCATCCAATGCCTCTATATCATAAGAGCCAGTTTCAAAACTCCGCGTGAACCGCGTTGGGAGCGCAGGCGCGGCAG
>CAZANS010000057.1:0-10132 GCA_964486565.1 uncultured Victivallales bacterium | reverse complement strand
ATATTGATTTCATCGGTCTTCGTCTACAATCTATCCACACCGCTCCCCTACTCACCTCATTATATCTAATAAAAAATTGGTATACATACAAAAATGGGCATTATTTGCATGTGTCGGTATGACTACTTGTTAATCAAAACTTTGCATGGCTTTGTTACAATGTAAACCAATTCTTGTTGTTGTTTTTTGCCCGTTGATTTTCGGTGAAATACTTATTGTTTTTGTTCTTGAGTTTTCATTTGCTTACTGCTAGGTATATCCTAGTCCTATATTTTGCGTTTCTGCCGCATTCGGAAACTCTCGGTCGTGGCATATCCTGGCTTGAATGAACATAAGATTCCTAGCACTCAGGTGCAAAGTCTGGTTTCATGACGATCAGTGATGGAATAGGGGGAGGTTTTGCATTAAGACCGCTCTACAGGCTCACTTGAACGTCATGATCGTTCCGCTTCGTGGGTTTATCTAAGCTCTGACGGAGCTGTTTATAACGTCGCATAATATATATTATGTTAAACGCCGCATATTCCACCCTGTCCCCTATCTCTTAAGGCAATGAGAATAGAAAGCCATGATGATATCTGATTAAGCAAGAAAAACATGGGATTATTATTTACAGTAAGGCGATTTGAGGTCGTGGAGCATTGGATAGTGTTTGATATTAAGAGTTTTGAGTTCAGAACTCTCGGTGATTGCCGTAACTGCGACAATTGCATCAGCCAAGCCCAAAGCGTGTGATTTAGCGAATTGACGCTTAAACAGGCCGGCCTTTCTTGCTATTTCTTGAGAGACGGGAATTACACGAAAAAACGAGAGGAGCTTGTCGAGAGTGCCGAGTTCTTCATCATTCCTAATGCCGGCATACAGTTCCGCGACGACAATACTGGAGAGGATGATATTAGTCGAGTTGCTGGTTACGAAATCGACTGCAGCATCATGGCCCCGTAGGAAATCCACCATTATGTCAGTATCAACCAGGAATGGCTTGGGCATGACTTACTCCCTGTCCCATGAGCAGCGGGTGTCGGAAAAATCAGGCAGGTCGCGTCTGTTTTTCCATATTCCGGCAGCTTCGCGGAGCGCACTTTCCCGGCGGGTTTCCGATGATGAGTCCAAATAGCGGTCAATAGCCTCACGGATAAGCTCGGACTGCTTCCGGCCAGTAGCGGATGCCGCCTCGTTTAGCCCGTCGTGCTCCTTCTTTGTCAAATATACCTGTGTCCTTAACATTTGCACCCTCCAATTTGATGTATACATTAGTATTATACATCATCCATACGAGTCTGTCAAGCAAAAAAAACAGATGCCGCCTGATTGCCACTGAATTATTGACCGTGGGGGCGCGGACTGCGAGGTCGCCCCCCCCCCTTCCCTGCGACCATCCATTCAGGAAAGGAGGATTTCTTCACATGTCCGCGCAATTTGAGCGGTGTTCGCATAGGTATCAGCTGTGGCCTCCGCGTATTGAATGGCTTCATCGTGCTTACCCTGTGCGGCGAGTGATTTAACACCCCAACACCGCGAACTCCACCAGTTGTGCGGATCCAATTCGATGAGCTCAAACAGTTCCTCGTAGCGTTCAGCTTTAGAGCCAGTTTCAAAACTCCGCGTGAACCGCGCTGGGAGCGCAGGCGCGGCAGACGGTGCGCCACAAGCTGATGCATGGTGTCAGGCGTCAGGTTTCAGGTGTCAGGCAACCAACAACCAACAATCGTGAACCCTATCCTGCGTTTGACGCGGTGGTCCATGCGAATGCGATAAATGCGAATGATGCGATGAATAGCAGGGACTGGATTATGAAGCGTTTTTTGAGGTGTTTTGCTTTGAATACAGGGATGCCGATTGCGATTCCCCATAGGAATCCTGAGAGGTGTGCGAGGAGGTCTGTGCCTCTGGCCGATCCTGTGAATGCGAGAAGGGCAATGCCTGCTGCGATCGGGGCGAGTCTTTGTATGGAGAGTGGCGGGGCCTTTTTAGCGAGGAATCCCCATATGGTGATGATTCCGAGGGCGGCGAACACGGCGGTCGAGAGCCCGATGGAGCTGTGCCCTGTGGTGCCGAGGATGAATGCCGAGGAAGTGTTTGCCACGAAAGCTGCGGAGAGTATGGCTGCCGTCGTGATGCCGGGGCCCGCGCTGGCTGAGATTATGGCGGCGAACAGTGTGAAGAAGACGCAGTTTGCGACGACGTGGGCCAGATCGGCATGGAGAGTCAGGGCCGTGGCGGCGCGCCACCATTCAAGTTTTCCCGGGAGGTCGGGCGAGAGCATTCCCTCAGGGAAGAATTGTCCTCCGGAACCCGAAGGACCCGTGACGGAGAAGAACAGGAGCAGAACAAAGCTGATGAAGACGAAGGGCATGGCATCATGGATACCGTGGTGAGGGACTTCATTCTCACTCTCGTCGAGATAGCGTTTGAAAAAATCCCTATCCTTCTCGTATTCCTCGATGTTGCGCCGAGCTTCTGCAAAATTCGCAGAAACTGTGTTGAATGTCCACACCTCCCCTGCCCTGCCGAGCTCGAAATCTATCTTCTGCGAAGCCAGCACCGCGCACCACTCCAATGCGGTCTGGGAATCCTCCGTGACAAAGCAATTGTCGTCCTTGTTGACCTCTTCGGGCTTTTCCGGAGGGTTTTTCATCGGCTCAGTGTTTTTTCGATGATTCCTGGATTTGTTCCCGGGCGCGCCGGAGGGTGTCCATCTCGTCATCGGTGAGGCTGTTTATGCCGGAAACTGAAATCTTGTCAAGGAGATGGTCAAGCTCCTTCTGGGTTACTATATCGCTTCCGTCGGGTCCCGGCGTCATGCTCCAGTTCGAAGGGACTTTGTAGAACGGGTTCTTCGCCCCCCGGAGGAAATTCGGAAAAATATCCCATGCAACCTGCCTGCCGAATTTAAGCTTGATATAGACATATCCTCCCAGTGCGCCGCCGAGATGGACGATATGGGCGACATTGCCGCCGAAAGTGTTTTTGGATATCTCGAGGTATATCTCGATGGCGATATATACGATGGCGAAGGTTTTGAGTTTCATTGGTATGGGTGGGAAGAGCAGCATGATTCTGACATCGGGGAAGAACATGGCGGTGGCGATGATCACGCCGAAAAGCGCGCCGCTAGCCCCGATGCAGGGGATGTTCGAGTTCCAGTTGACCGCCAGCCACAGGCCCGCTCCGACCGTGCCGCTGATGAAGTACATGACTGCGAAATTCGCATTTCCTATTCTTTGTTCGAGGAGGGAGCCGAAGAGGTATAGACCCCACATGTTGAAAAGTATATGGAAAATCCCGCCGTGGAGGAACATCGAGGTGAATATGCGGTACACCTCCCCTGCCCTGACGCTGGTGGAGACCAGCGCGAACCGGGATATCATGCCTTCCTCGGTTCGCGTGTCGGGGAAAAGGAACTGCAGGATGAACATCGCGATATTGATGAGGATCAACGTGGTTACGATGCTGTAGCCGTCACTGCCGCGCCTTTGGGTCGGTCCGCTGCGGAAGGGAGCCTGCCGCATTCTCATGTAGTCTCTGTCGTTAAGCACGTTTTCCTCTTCATACGTTCAGTCTTCCGCCTGCAAGGATGACTTTTACATCCTCGGCGGAAAGGTTGTGGCCAAGCTCTAGCCTTGCGCCGGTGTGGGTTGTGGCGATCACGGTGCCGCCGGGCACAAGCTGGCTGCGGATTTCGCAAATCTCCAGCATCGAGGCCTCTTCAAGCTTGTCGTAGTCCTCTTTGTTCTTGAAGATCAGCGGGATGATGCCGAAATTGACCAAATTGGCGGAGTGTATGCGTTCCATGCTAATGGCAATCACGGCCTTGATCCCTAGGAACATGGGGCATATTGCGGCGTGTTCCCTGGAGGATCCCTGCCCGTAGCTCTCGCCAGCAACGATGATCCCGTGCACGCCCGAGTCCCGTGCCTGCGCCGCACGTTCTGCGAAAGATGGCTTTCCGGGATCGGAGAAGCACTCGAATGCGACTTTGGAGTATGCCGGGATATTGCTGCGCAATTTCAAATGTATCCCGGCTGGGGAGATATGGTCGGTGGTTATCTTGTCGCCGACTTTGATTATGACGACACCTTTGATGTTTTCCGGCAGCGGGTCATTGGTCGGCGGGGAGCCGATTGTAGGTTTTCTGATTATCTCTACACCAGTCGGGTCCTTCGGGGGGATTATGAGCATTTTGTCATTGACCAGGAATTTTTCAGGCTCGGTGAATTCGGGGCAAGGCATGTCGAGTGTTCTCGGGTCGGTGAACATGCCTGTCAGGGCGGAAGCGGCCGCGGTCTCGGGGCTGACAAGATATGCCCGGTCGTTTTTCGAGCCTGTTCTGCCGGGGAAGTTGCGGTTGAAGGTCCTGAGGGTGACCGTGTCGTCAGAGGGGCTCTGGCACTGCCCGATGCAGGGGCCGCATGCCGTCTCGAGGATTCGCGCACCGGAGGCCACGAGATCCGCGAGTGTCCCGTCCCTGGCCATCATCTCGAGCACCTGACGGCTGCCGGGGGCGATGGCGAGGGTCACGCTGTCGCAGACCTTTCTGTCTTTCAACATCAAGGCTACGACGGAGAGGTCTCTGAGGGAACTGTTTGTGCATGATCCAATGATCACTTGTCCGACGGGCATTCCTGCGAGTTCCGCGACGCTTTTGATGTTGTCGGGGCTTGAGGGGCATGCGGCCAGGGGCTCCAGCTCGGCCATGTCTATTTTTATGACCGAGTCGTAGACTGCATCTGGCTCGGCGGCCAGCGGGACGTATCCGCCCCCCCTCCCCTGTGCCTGAAGGAATTTATGCGTGATCTCGTCGGATGGGAATACTGATGTGGTGACACCCAGCTCGGTGCCCATGTTTGTGATTGTTGCGCGCTGCGGTACGGAAAGCGAGGCGACTCCCTCCCCGAAGTACTCGACGACCTTTCCCACATTGCCTTTGGTGGTCATGGCCGAGAGCACTTTGAGTATGTTGTCCTTGGCGGAGACCCATGGCGCAAGCCTGCCTGTGAGTTCTATGCCGACGATATAGGGGTATGCCATCTGGAAGGGCTTGCCGGCCATGGCCATCGCGACGTCCAGCCCCCCTGCCCCGATGGCGATCATCCCGATGCCGCCGTTGGTTGGCGTGTGGGAGTCGGCTCCGAGCAGAGTCTTGCCGGGAACCCCGAAGCGCTCAAGATGTACCTGGTGGCAGATGCCGTTGCCGGGACATGAGAATATTATGCCCTTCGCCGCGGCAACCGACTGGAGATATAGGTGGTCGTTACGGTTCTCCGGACCGTTCTGAATCATGTTGTGGTCAACATAAGAGACCGAAAGCTCGGTGTTGACTCGCAGCACCCCCATCGCCTCGAGCTCAAGGCAGGCCATCGTCCCAGTGGCATCCTGTGTCAGTGTCTGGTCTATCTTGAGCTCAATCCTGGAGCCCGTGGCCTTCTCGCCTGAGACAAGATGCGCGTCAATGACTTTCTGTGCTAGGGTTCCTTGTGCCATATCCTTCTATTCCTCGTCATTATCGTTGTCTCTTTGGTCGCTGCCTTCCACGATTTGCCCGGAGACTATTCCTCTTTTTGACTGCCTGACGAAATCAACGAACTCAAGGGCCTCGGGAAACGCCTTCAGCTCGGGATCGGCCTCCAGTCTGCTTATAGCCTCCCGTACCGCAAGCCCGCTCCTGAAAAATATCCGGTGGATCTTCTTCAAAGCCAGGATCGTCTCCCTGCTGAACCCGTGACGCCTCAGCCCGACAAGATTGAGCCCGCCGGCGGAGTTGGTCTTGGAATAGCACGTCATGAAAGGCGGGAGATCCTTTGATATCGCTGTCAGCCCCCCCATCATGGCGAGCCTGCCAACCCTGCAGAATTGGTGGATAGCCGTATTCCCCGACATCAGTACGTTGTCGCCGATCTCGCTGTATCCTCCTGCCAACGCGCCGTTTACCATGATCACCCTGTTGCCGATGCGGCAGTTGTGCGCCACGTGGGAATGGTTCATGAAGAAACAGTTGTTGCCGATGACGGTCTCCGACTCGGGCTTGGTGCCGGGATGCGCGGTAAACCCCTCGCGGAAGGTGTTCGAGTCGCCTATCCTGAGATATGATCTCTCATTCTTCCACTCCAGATCCTGCGGTGGATGACCGATCGCACAGAACGGGTAAAACCTGTTCCCCATGCCGATAGCTGTGTGGCCGGTGATGCTGCAGTGCGAGACCAGCAGGCCGCCTGAAGCGATCTTCACGTCAGGGCCTACTGTGCAAAAGGGGCCAATAACGACATCATCGGCGATCTCAGCCTTGGAGTCAACGATGGATGTGCTGTGTATCTCCGGCATTGGGCATTCCTTTCATTTTTTTACAAAGTTCATTGTTGAGCTTTATCGCGAAGGGCAGAATATGCAGTAGTGTTCACGGGTTTTCAACCTTCCCGAGTGAAATTAAGCGTTTTTTGACGAATATTTTGAATGAAAAAGTCAAATCATGCTTGAAAGCGCGTTCAGGGGGCGTATTTTACCTGCCTTAATGTTCGTTTTTTTGTCGTATGCACGGGGATTTTCCCCGGAGGGCGTTAAAAGACAAAAAAAATCGGCATGAGGTTTTTGTGATCAAACAATAATTTTTATCAGGAGAATATATCATGGCTCATAAAAAAGGACAGTCGTCCAGCAGGAACGGAAGGGATAGCAATCCTAAGATGTTGGGTGTGAAAGTGTTCGGTGGCCAGGCAATCCGTGCTGGCGGGATCATTGTACGCCAGCGCGGGACAAAGTTTCACCCCGGCAAGAATGTCGGCAAGGGGCGTGATTTCACGCTGTTTGCCCTTTCTGACGGTCTGGTCTCGTTCAACAAGGATAACCGCCGGGTGGAAGTTGTCGCACCCTGAAGTTTTTCCAGAACAGTTCATGCATGATGTTTTTCAGAGCCCAGTCGTCAGGCTGGGCTTTTTTGCACTGCCATCCCAACTCCAAGATCCTGCTGAATCGTTTTGGCCTTCTTGTCGCCGTTTTTTTTTGGGAGGGGGGGGGATCGGGAGGATTATCTAGGTGTTTGTTGACAAGGCCAGAATAAAAGTCAAGGCTGGAGACGGCGGCGACGGGTGCTGCAGCTTCAGGCGTGAGAAGCATGTCCCCCGGGGTGGTCCTGACGGCGGGGACGGCGGGGGCGGCGGGGATGTGATCCTGCGCGGCGCGGCCGGTGAGCAGAGCCTTGTGCGCTACCGGTTCACACAGCATTTCTCCTGTAGGCACGGTGTCCATGGCAAAGGTAAAAACTTGCACGGCAGAAGGAGCCCCGATCTCGTGCTCGAGGTTCCGGTGGGCACGGTGGCAAGGGATATTGAAGGCTCCATTCTCGGGGACATAGACGCTGACGGGAAGGAGCTTGTTGTCGCCCTCGGCGGGCGCGGAGGCAAGGGGAACCCTCGCTTCGCGACGAACAACAACCGCGTGCCGATGGAGAGCGAGAACGGACTTCCAGGCGAGGAGGTGAAGATAGAGCTCGAGCTCAAGACCATCGCCGATGTCGGGCTTGTGGGCTTCCCCAATGCTGGCAAGTCAACATTGCTTTCGGCGATTTCAGCGGCGCGTCCGAAGGTTGCCCCCTACCCTTTCACGACATTGCATCCTGTTGTGGGTGTCGTGGAGCTGCCGGAATACAAGAGGTTTACTGTGGCGGACGTTCCCGGGCTGATAGACGGTGCACATGACAATGTCGGGCTGGGGCATTCATTTCTACGGCATCTCGAAAGGACGCGGATTTTGGTTTATGTGCTTGATATGGGCTGTATGGATGGCCGAACACCTTTCGACGACTACGAGTCTTTGAAAAAAGAGCTTGACCTCTACATGGGTGGGCTGTCCAAAAGGCCTTCGCTGATCGCCGCCAACAAGATGGACATCGGGGTGTCCGCCGAGAATCTGGAGCTTTTCAAGCACGAGTACCCGAACGAGCGGGTGATACCGATCAGCGCGGCAAAAAATGACAACCTTGACGAGCTTGTGGATGCCCTGGGCTCGATGCTATATGAAAACAATACTTTGACTCAACCCGAAGGAGGGAAACAATAATGAAGTCTGCAGGTAGGAACAAGAAGGGAAGACGCACGAAGTCGGCCGAACCCAAGAGAAGAAATATGCCGGTCTACTCCGGCAAGATAATCATCACGCCGGGAGGGCTGGGGTTTGTGACGGTTGAAGGTGAAGAGTCCGAGATATTCATACCCCCACAGTATACCGGACGTGCTATGGACGGCGATTTGGTCGAGGTCGAGATTCTGGACGAGACCAGACCCTCATCAAAAGGTCCCGCCGGGAAGGTGAAAAAAATCGTCGAGCGCACCAGGAAGGCCGTGGTGGGTGAACTGCTGGCAGGCAGGAAAATCCGCCCCTTGAACAGAAGACTGCCGGACGTTGACGTCAGCGGTAGCCTCGGGGAGGCACGGAAGGGCGAATGGGTAGAGCTGGAGCTCTCCCAGCCAGGCAAGGGAAGCAGTTCCCCAAGGGGCACTCTGAAGGGAGTCCTGGGAAAGGCCGGAGGAGTGGCCGCCGACATTGATGCAGTCATACGCGAGTACGGACTGGTGGAGCCCTACACTGAAGATCAGAACAAACGCGCATCCAACATAGTCCCGGATGAATTCACGAGAACCGACATGACTAGGCTCTTCAGCATCACCATAGACCCGTTCGACGCCAAGGATTTCGACGACGCCATTTCAATATCCCCAGATGCCGAGGACGACGGCGGCATCGTGGAGCTTGGGGTGCATATCGCCGATGTCTCGGCGTATGTCATGCCTGGGAGCGAGTTCGACTTGGAGGCGCGCAGAAGAGGGTTCACGGCATACATCCCCGGCAACACGCTGCCGATGCTTCCAGCATCACTTACGGAAAACGCCAGCCTCATGGTCGGCAGGGACACGCCCGCACACTCGGTCTTGTTCAAGGTTGACTCGAAGAGCGGGAAGGTCATTTCCGCAAAACGCAGCTTCTCAACGGTCAGAATCGCCGCAAGGCTCACCTTCGACGAAGTGCAGTCCGCAATTGACGGCTCCCCTCCCCAGCAATGGACACCGAAGCTTGCAAAAGCCGTGGACAAACTCGTCGCACTGACCCGAATAATGCGCAAATACAGGGCCAAGACAGAACACTTCCTCGAACTGGCCACACGCGAGATCAGAGTCGTCTGTGACGACAAAACAAAAGAGATCAAGGGCATCGTGCAGAAAACCCAGACAGAGGCCGACCAGCTTGTCGAGGAATGCATGCTGGCCGCCAATGTGGCCGTGGCCTGCGAGCTCGACCGCCGACGCATTCCAGGCCTCTACCGGGTACATCCCGAACCCTCGCCCGAGAAACTGCAGGACCTCACTGTCTTCCTTGAGCAGACCTTCGGCATCTCCCCCGGAGACCTGTCGAGCAGAATCGCATGCAACCATTTCCTTTCCAATCTCCCTGATGACCAAAACAAGCCCGTGATACTCGACGCATTCCTCAGGGCCATGATGCGCGCTTACTACCTCGAACGCCCGCAGTTGCACTTCGGACTCGGAAAAGGCCTCTACTCACACTTCACCAGCCCGATCAGACGCTATCCCGACACCGTCGTCCACCAGCAATTAAGACTCGCCGACAAGGGAGAGAAGCTAATCGCACAGGACAAGATTGCGAATTTCGCAAAGAACTGCTCCGAGCAGGAACTCAACATTGACAGCGCATACTACGCCGCAAACGACAGGCTGAAGCTGCACTACGTCAAAGATAAAATGCTCGACAGCTCCGCATCGGTCATGGAGGGAAACATACGCAAAGTAACATCCTCAGGACTCAACGTGGACATCCACGACCTCGGAATCTCCGGATTCGTCCACCTGGAGGATATCCCAGGATCATACCGAAAAAGCTCAGGGAAGTTCATCGCCCAAAAAGGCCACGCAACATACAAGTGCGGAGACTTCATATACCTCCAGCTCGACAGAATCGACATGATCAGAGGAATGGCAATATTCAGACCTGTAAGCTGAATACCGGAGAAAGGTGTCAGGTGTCAGTGTTCAGGTGTCAGGCCGGTCATATGACCGGTAGAAAATATTGGTGCCAGTTCGCATAATAAATTGTTCAACAGGTATTTGCAATAAAATTATTGGAT
>CAZANS010000056.1:0-10223 GCA_964486565.1 uncultured Victivallales bacterium | reverse complement strand
ACTGTCGCCGAGGCGGTGGAGTACTTTATCCTCAAGATCCCCGGCAACATCAGGTTCATCCTCCCGCTCTCGGTGCTTCTGGCTTGCATGTACACCATGGCCAACTTCGGCAAGAACCTCGAGATCACGGCCATGAGGGCTACCGGCATTTCGCTGCAGCGTTGCTGCGGCGCGATCTATATTGTTGCCATGATTGTGGCTGGGATCAACTTCTGGTTCAACGAGCGTCTGGTTCCCTATACCGAGTGGAGAGCTTACGTGATACGCAAGATCCGCAGGACCGAGGGCTGGTGGACCGGGAACCGCGAGAACTTGTCTTACAGGAGCCCCGACGGAAGGAGGACATGGCTCATACACTCCTTCGAGTCCAAGGGTTCCCAGCAGGGAATTTATCTGAAGCATTTCTACCCGGACGGAAGCCTTGAGTGGGAGATGGTGGCAGAGACCGCCGAGTTCACGCCGGGCAAGGGATGGAAGTTCGTTGACGGCCAGATTGCAGTTTTCGACACTGATAACAACCTGCCCGGTGCACCTGTCAGGTTCGAGGTGAAAAGTATCGGCCTAGACCTCTTCCCGGAAAGCCCGAGAGACATCATGATATCTGTCAAGGACATGGACGACCTTGCCTCATGGGAGATAATCGAGATACTCCACAAGACCCGGAACATGCCCCCAAAAAGGAAAGCCTTGTACAAGACCACCCTGTACTACAGGCTGTCGTTTTTTCCTTTTGCCTGTGTCATCGGGGCTTTTTTGGGTGTCCCGCTGGCCACCAAGAACGAGAGGAGCGGGATTTTCCTCTCGATGATCTCGGCAGTGGGCATAATCATCGGCTATATTGTCATATCGGCGCTGTTCAGGCTTATGGGCAACAACATGATCCTGCCCCCTTTCATAGCTGGTGCCGGGCCGACAGTTATCTTTATCGTCTACGGATGGGCAAATGTGGTAAGGCAGAATTGAGCGATGGGCATGAAGAAGAAACAGACTGTAATGAACTTCACGGTTTTCGTGGTTCTGCCGCTTGTGGTCGTTAACCACTATGCCTATTCCCGGGTCAGCAAGTCCTCCGAGCACTGGTTGTCCACCGCCTTCTCGCTATCGGAGCCTTTGTCTCAGCTCGCGATTGTCCTTGTATTGAATATAGCCGTCATTGTCGTCCTTTTGGCGATCATTCTCAGCAGATGAGGGCGCCGCTTCAACGCTGGACAAGTCATATGTGCCGCTACACACGATCAGGATCAAGATGAAACGCATTTCACTCATAAAAGCATTGGTCACACTGGTGGTTTTTGCCGCCATATGCGTCTCTTCATATCTGGTGAGGGATTTTTGCTGCCGCCGTGAGTCTGTGCGAGTCAGGGTGGACATAGAGAAGGGCATGGGCATCCCTCCTGGGTCGGTGGATTTCGAGCCATTCATGGTTGAAAGCTCAATGATGTACGCTTACGCCAGGGAAGTCGCTAAAGGGGAGGGGATACCGAAGTACGACACCGCTCTGGCAGGGATGGAGGATGTCGAGGTGGGGGGGCAGTTCACGCACGCCCTGGAGTATGTTCTAGGATACGGATACCGTGCGTGGCGCTTTGTGTCGGGGGGGAGAGGCGCGCCTGTCATTCAAGAAAACGAGTTTGGCGATGATCCCGCGTTCGCGCAATGGTGCAGAGTCAACATCCGTATATGGGCCAGCATCATCTCGGGCATGATATTCCTGTGGCTTATTTCGTTGAGGGTGAGTTATTTCCCGGCGGCGCTTGGGGGGCTGCTGCATGCTTTTTCGCCTGCGGCCCTGGCGCGCTACACCGGGCAGGACATTGTCAGAGGGAATTTTTCGCTTCCTTTGATCGTGGGGACTTTTTTCCTCTCCTACTCTTATCTTTCGCGTCCGGCACGTTGGAAACTTGTCGCTGTGGCGGCTTGCGCATTTCTTGCTCTCGCGGGATGGGACATGACACAGATTTGCTTTTCCGTATGGCTGCTGGTCGAGATAGTCAGACAGCTTTGCGAAGCTCGCAAATCATCCCACAGAAAAAACCTCCTTCCTGAAAAGTTCGTGCTGAAAAAACGCCACAGGCTTTTCCTTGTGCTTTTCGCGGCTTGTATGGCGGCAGCGGTCATTGTGCCATACCACAGGGTGCATATGCTGGTTCTTTCGCCATTGATGCTGGTTCTCTTCCCGACGCTTTTCGCGATGTTCTTCATGGCTTCCGGGATGGCATTCAAGCGCGGGATCGTTGTCCTGGTGTGCTCGGGTGTTGTTTTTTTTGCGATATGGCGTCTGGCGGCATACTACGGTGGTTTCACAGAGCACTACTCACATTTTTCCTCTTTGATGAGCGCGAAGATCAGGTTTATGAACGTCAAGCCCTCCAATCCGGACCTGCTGGATTTCGACGCGCGCTCGATCTGGGTTCCGGCAATGCACTCGGCAGACAGATACATATTGGCAGGCTTCTTCCCCATGGCCATGAATTGCACTCTCATCCTCATGCTGGTCACCCTGTTCAACAAAAGACTCCGGCACTCCTTCGGACGATTCTCGGGAATTCTTTTTTTCCCTATGGCGATGGCGGCATTTTACTCCGCAAGCTTTTTCCTGCTCGTCAGGTACCATGTTTTCGCGATCATCTTCATCTGCCTGCTTCTTCCTATGTTGCTGTATCTGTGGTCGAGGAGCTCCGCGTCGCTGGGATGGGGAGAATTGTGCAAGGCTGCCGGGCTGACCCTCTGCATCCTCACCGCATTCAATCTCTACCTCGGGGCAAGCCTCTCCCCGGCGGCTGTGCTTTCTGCGGCCACAATGCCCGTTTTGGCGTTGCTGTTCTCGGGGGTTGTCGCTGGTGGGTGCGCAGGGCTGCTGTTTCTCAGGACAAAGGGTTTCCGTGCGGTGTTCTGCAAGGTTGCCCCGGGTGTCCTGATTATGCTGATGCTGCTTACCGAGCTTGACCGGTCGCTCTTGCATGTAAGGGAATACAAGGAGTACTTCTTCGCCGAGACCGCAGGGCTTGTTAAATGGTTCCGAAGCGAGAATATCGAGGGGGAGACAGTGATGACGGATTTCAATCTTTCACCCTTGCTAAAGGCGTACTGCCGAGCCAGGATCGTGATCCAGCCCAAATTCGAGCTGGGCAGGACAAGGGAGATATATCGTCGCTTCATCGAGATCATGTTCCATGGCGACGAGGACGATCTTGCCCGTTTTTGCGAGGAGCACGGTGCGGGGATATTCATCTTCGACAAGGGGTACCCGGAGGCAAAGGGCTTGTACAGCCCGAGATATATGGCTGCGGCACACGAAATTAAGGGCGACTCCCCTGCAAACATGATGAACATGATCCAGACCCGTTCGCTGCTGAGGAACTTCTACTGGCTAAGACCGCCACGAGAACTCGGGGTCGTCAGCAACCGATACATCGTGTTCAAGGTGGTCGGCGAATCCGACATCGAGCAAAGCAAGGACTGGGTCGAGTCGGCAAGGCTGGAGCTGCAAAAGGGAGATGTCGAGGCTGCCTCCAGACTTGTGAGATCGGCGGTGTTCGCGGATCCGCTTTCTGCCGAGGCCAACCTGATGTACCGCATGGTCATGGGAAAAGACCCAGATATATCTCTGCGCGGGTACTAAAGCCGATTTCGAAACTCCCCGTGGCCGTGCGGCTTGCCATTTTGGATGCGAGGTCACGCCGAATTATTGGCAATATCTAACCGGTGGATTTGAAAAAGCACGGTCTTGGTATATTGTCTGTGCCATGCGAGAAACTAAATCAAAAGACGATGATAGCCCTGAGCCGCATTACTCCGGGCACAGGAGGAGGCTTCGCGAGAGGTATCTTAAGTCGGACGATGCTCTGGCGGAGTATGAGCTGCTTGAGCTGTTGCTTACCTATTCAATACCGCGCAAGGATGTCAAGCCGATTGCCAAGGCTTTGATCGGGAGATTCGGGAGTCTGGGCGACACGCTCGGGGCGAGCCCGGAAGACCTGGTTGGAGTGGAGGGTGTCTCCGAGTACACGGCGGTGTTGCTGAAGCTTGCCCATGATTCTGCCTCGAGGATATTCTCATGCGCTGTAAGGGAGAAGGATCTGCTGCAATCGCCGTCAAGCGTGGTTGAGTTCGCGAGAAGCAAGCTGGCCACACTGAAGGACGAGGCCTTCATGATGATCTTCGTGAACAAGAAGAACATGATGGAGAGCGTGGAGATCATCCACGAGGGCACCATAGACCATGTGGTGATCTACCCCAGGAATGTCGTCAAGCTGGCATTGAAGCACAACGCCACTGGCATCATCGCGGTGCATAATCACCCCAGCGGGGACTGCGAGCCATCAAGCCATGACATCAAGCTTACCCAGACATTGAAGGGTGCGGCTG
Organism: uncultured Victivallales bacterium; assembly: GCA_964486565.1. GTDB lineage: Bacteria > Verrucomicrobiota > Lentisphaeria > Victivallales > JAADHT01 > JAFGFR01. The sequence goes on along the minus strand of CAZANS010000056.1, from coordinate 5,855 downwards.
AATCAATAGAGGTAAGGCTGCTGGACCATATAATAGTCAGCATGTCTAAGTATTTCAGCTTCACTGAGAACGGGCTGCTGTAGTGTTTCCGGCGGTGGAGCGTGGCGTTTTTTACAAATTAATCAAAGGTTGAAAGGTCGAGCCGATTGCAAAATGCCCTTAAAGGGATCGCCATTAAAGGGATCGCCAGCCCTATGGCTGGCTCTCAGGCCGATCATCTGTCTTCCCTGCTTAGCCCTGCGAACTTCGCAGGACTGCGTGGCCATTGGCTAGGAGACGGGACAAGGAGGACTGGCTTTCTGGCGGCAATTTTTGCGGAGCTGATAGCCGATGCATTCATGATGGGGTCCCCGAACAGGCTACAGCCCTATCAGCAGCTTGCCAACATGGCGCTGTCGTTTGATTTGCCCCCGGGTCAGCCACAATCGTATCGCTGCTCGCTCGACCTTTCGGAGGCGATAGCTAGGACCGAATTCGAAAAGACATTGAATAATCTCGGGGATGTTTGATTTGGACTGCAAAAGTTACCTACTGGAGCAAAAAGAAAGACTGGGGCTAGCATCTGTCGCAGTCAAGAGCCTCGACCATGAGTTCCGTGCGGATTTCGCAAAGGATTTCGACCTGTATTACGGTATGGAGGGGGTGCAGCTCCCGGAATATGTGATGAGGACAATCAGCCTCAGGCGAGATCCGGCGGGCCTTTTCCCTTGGGCGCGGTCGGTTATCATGGCAGCAGTGCCGTTCAGCATCCTTCCACCCGTGAATAATTTCATCCCAAAGCCTCCTTCCGAGGAAGTCGCGGGCTACGTGGCAGGATACGCGGCAAGACTCGACTACCATGTCTTCGCCAGAGAGGTTCTTGGCACCTTAGCCTCTGGGCTAATGGGATATTGCTTCGCCGCGGGAACAAGATATGAGATTTGCTCGGATGTATCCCCGGTGGCAGAGAGGGCGCTGGCTGTCAGCTCTGGACTCGGGCAAGTCGGAAGAAACTCATGCATTTTCACAAAATCCTATGGCTCGGAATGTTTTATCGGGGAGATATTCACCGAACAGGATCTCGAGGACTTCCATGAGCCCCCTTGCAAACCTCCATGCCAAGGCTGCAATGCCTGCGTGCATGCATGCCCTTCCGGGAGCCTGAGTTCATCAGGCCATTTCAACATGGCAATATGCCGCAGCTATATCTCCATGGAAAAAAGAGGCCCGCTGAAACCCGGAGAAATATCCAGGCTGGGAACATGGGTCTTCGGTTGCGACGAGTGTACGCACTGCTGCCCCGTCGGACACAAGACAGAAAAAGTCCCCGTGGACTTGGAATGGATACTCGTGCAGCCTGCGACAAACGTGAGACAATCAATAAAAAATACCGTCATCAAGCACTCAGGCGTAACCATGCTCAGACGTAATGCCATTGCTGTGCTCGCAAATAAAAAAAATAATATCTCAACACAGATAATCAGAAAGTTCGCCTCCAATACATCAAGCCAGGCATTGAAGGAGTTCTCGGAGTCATTGTCGAGGTAGTGAAGGGTTTCAGAGTCTTGTGCTGATATAAGTTGACACATTAAGGAGGAATAGATGAGTGCGCCAAGCAAAGCTGGCATCTACAAGCTGGACACGTGGTTTGAATACACCGTCCGTGCGCATGTGCGGGGCTATGCTCAACTGGTGCGATACGCTGACGATTTCGTTGTGGCACTCCGCAAGCCGAAAGGGCGGAGAAACAGTGAAAACAAACTAAACCTAAAGGAGATTTTATAATGTCTACTCGACAAGAGCCGGGTAGCAGGCTTTTGCTTGCCGCTGTATTGAGCAGCGGGTTGTTGTCGTTCATTGCCTTAGGTGTGGTTGATCATCTGTACTCGCGCAACGAGGAGCTGGGTGGAGAGGAGGCCGCGTTGAGCCTGGCTCGCGAGGTGAACGAGATTTTCTTCAAGCTCAAGCGACATTCTCGGTGTCTTGGCGAGCTTCGCGAGTGCCTGTTGACTTTGAGGGGGGATCTCGGCCCAGACAACGACAGGGTGCTTCCCGCCTTGATAACGACCCGTGACCAGCTCAACGCCTCGATAGTGTATCTGATTGATTCAGAGGGGACGACGGTGGCATGCACCCCCTACGGTGATGGAGGCGAAGATACGCTCACCGGTGAGAACTACCGTTTCAGGCCGTATTTCAAGCGTGCGATGCTGGGTGACGGCGATGTCTATCTTGCGCTGGGGGTGACCACGGCGGAGAGGGGCGTGTATTACAGTGCGCCTGTTTTCTCCGATGACAGGGCAAGAGTCTCTGGGGTAGTCGTGATCAAGATGGGGATGGAAAAGATCAACTCCTTGTTCAATCAGCATGAAGGGATTGTGCTTTTGGTTTCTGACGACGGTGTGATTTTCGCGTCGAGTGGCGACCGCTGGCTATACAGGACTGCGCTTCCTTTGACGTTCGAGCGTCTGGACGAGATCAGACGCGGCAGGCAGTTCGGCAACGAGCCGCTACTCCCTGCGGCGTTCTCCCTGGATTCCGACAATATCTTGTTGGATGGTGTGAACCACCGTGTTGCAGTGAAGCCCTGTTCTCTCGAAGGATGGAGACTATATATGCTCCGACCTGTCGGGGAAGGCCACCCATACCATGTGATGCTCTTGACGGTGTGTGTGATTTTTATAGCCAACTCATTGTTTTTCCTGTACTTGAACTCAAGCCTTCACCGGAGAAGGTTGAGGGGCACTGTCGAGATGAAGAACGAGGAGCTGACGGCCGTTAACAGAGAGCTGAAAAAAGAGATGTCAAAGCAGAAGGCGACAAGCGATGAGCTGTTGAAGGCCAAGGATAAGGCCGAGGCGGCAAGCAAGATAAAAAGCGAGTTCCTTGCCAACATGAGCCACGAGATACGCACGCCGATAAACGGGATAATCGGCGCGGGCGAGCTGCTGTTGGACGATGTCGGGGTAAATGGAGACGGCAAAGAGCATGTCGGGACGATAATCCAGTCTGCTGAATCTCTGCTGGGCGTCATGAACGCCATACTTGACTTCTCGCGGATGGAGTCCGACAACATAGAGATAGAGTACCGTGGCTTGAGCCTGCTACAGTTGGTTGACTCGGTAGCGGCCCGCCGCGGGGAGGATGCCAGAGCGAAGGGGTTGGTGTTTGAATTCGAATATGTTCTGGGGACTCCGGAGTGGGTTCTCGGGGATGCAGGCAGGCTTAGGCAGGTGTTGGACAACCTTGTCGGCAACGCTGTGAAGTTCACGCAGAGAGGCAAGGTTTGTTTCCGGGTATCTTCCGAGAGGAAGGAAGGCGGGGCGAATGTCTTTGTCTTTGAGATAAACGACACTGGCATAGGGATAAGGAGACGCGATCTGAGGATGATATTCGAGCCGTTCAGGCAGGCGGACGGGTCCTATACAAGGAAGTATGGAGGCGCAGGGCTGGGGCTTAGCCTTGCCAAGGGGTTTGTCCAGATGATGGGCGGGGAGCTTAAGGTGAAGAGCCGCCATGGGAGGGGTTCCGAGTTCGTGTTGAGGCTCGGCATGTCGGTTCACGAGCCTGAAGTCGGCAGTGGGGTGTCAGGCGAGAGCATAGACTATCAGCGTTTCAAGGGGCTGCGTGTGCTGGTAATAGACGACAGTGCTGTCAACTGGAAGATATTGGGGAAGCTTTTGCGCGACTGGGGCTTCAAGGTCTCGCTACAGGGTGATTCCGTAAATGCCTTGGAGCTTTTGACCAAGAGAAAGTTCGACATGGTGATCGTTGATTTTCAGATGTCCGGGTGCGATGGGCTGGAGCTGGGACGAAGGATACGGGGGCTTGGCGGAAGGCATGTCCTGGTGGCGGCCAGCTCGATTGAAGGGACACAAGAGGGCGGCCATCGCTTCGGGCATGTCTTCGATGCCTTTCTTTCAAAGCCAGTTACCCAGGCGGATATCCGCGAGGTGGTCGGCAGGCTGTTCCCCGATACTGTGGGATCAACTTCACCGAAGTCCTCAGAGCTGCCTCGCCTGTTGCCTGATGCAAAAAGGAACACCTCTCCGCGGATACTGGTGGTCGAGGACAACCCCGTGAACCTCAAGCTCGCTGCTAAAGTCCTCCAGTGCATGGGGTGCCGGGTTGACACAGCCGAGGACGGCAAGGCTGCTTTCGCGAAGTTCTCGAAGGCAAAGAGGCGCTACGACCTGATACTGATGGACTGCCAGATGCCCGAGATGAACGGATTCGACACCACTCGCGAGATTCGCAGGCTAGAAACCGGTTCCCGCAGACGCAGGAGCGTCATAATCGCGATGACTGCCAACGCGATGGAGGGCGACCGTGAGCTGTGCCTCGAGTCAGGGATGGACGACTACCTGGCCAAGCCGGTAAAGAAGAAGGACATCGCCTTCATTGTCGAGAAATATTGCGGAATACGCACACAGTGACGCTTGATATACCTTTTCCACGTGCTACCTTTTTAAGTCACTGGCCGATGGTGTAATGGTAGCACAACAGGTTCTGGCCCTGTTAGTCAAGGTTCGAGTCCTTGTCGGCCAGCCAATATGTTTTGTCGTTTTGTATGTTGACAAGAACTAAGCAGGGCAACAAAGAGTCTTCAAAAAATGGATGGAAACCATGGAGCCAAAGACACCTTCTAGGACAGAAATGACCCGAGTCGGAATATCTTCGCCATCCAAGGACTATACGAAGACGGGAAGGTTCGAACTCGCGGGCAATGATGCACTTGTCCTGCACTGTTTCTATGCAGTCGGAGGGCAATGGCAGCACAAGCAGTTCTCACCGCGCACGAAAAACATCAGGATCGGCCCGTCGTCCTCTGACAACGAGATTGGCCTTGACGACCATAATATGGACAAGCAGCAGGCACTGATCCAGCGGATTGACAGCACTTGGTACGTCATGGAGTGCGGCAAGGAAGACCTGATGAGGGTCAACGGTATCCCTGCCCGCCAGATCGTGCTCAAGGGCAAGTCTTCTTGTGTCATTCAGATAAAGAACAGCTTTGTTGTCCTGTTGCTTGTTGACAAGCACGATGAGAGGACGAAGATGCAGAAACGCAAGCCTTTGGAAGGGGAGTTTTGGTTTTCTCTTTCCAGCGAGGACTGCTACCCGTTCGACGCGGGAAAGCTTTGCCTGATCGGCGCCAACGACATGTGCGACTTCCACACCGGCTTGAAGGATTTCTTGGCGTCTTTTTTCGGGCTGGAGGGCGAGGCCAAGCTCTTCGAGCAGGGCTTTCTCGGGATGGTATTCAATTATAAGGGTCGCCTCTTCATGCAGAGCTTCACCGAAAGCATAACGGTGAACAATGAGTTCATAACTTCCCCGGTGCTTCTGCAGAAGAATAACGTGGTGGCTTTCAATAGTGCGATTCTTTCTCTTGAGCTTCCAAATTCTGTTTTGACCGCTGTGCCGCCCGAGTTCTCCAAGCTCGAGGCCGCCACCTTCTGCCTGCTACCCCTCGACGACCCCGCACAGAATTTCCCGGAGCTGCACATCCCATCCAACGCCCGCTCACTCACAATCGGACGCTCAAGCTCACAGTCCGATATCGGCATCAACGAGAAAAACATCTCCCGACAGCACGCACAGTTCATCGTCTATCCCAAAAGCATGATGATATACGACTGCGGAAGCAGCAACGGAACCTTCGTCAACGACGAGAAAATCACAAAAAAAACCGTCAAGCCAGGCGACATGATAAGATTCGGCGACGTGTCCTATTTCTTCTGCTACGCAGATTGAACGGGCACGCCAGCGTGTCCGCAAATCGGGGCGCGGTTCGGTTGAGTCCGTTTTGGCAGCAGGTATGAGCCAGTTTCAAAACTCCGCGTGAACCGCGTTGGGAGCGCAGGCGCGGCAGA